>NZ_JBFODV010000191.1:0-10177 GCF_040908495.1 Aeromonas sp. R1-1
GGATCACAAGCATAAAAAAACGGACCCAAACCAGAGGTTTGGGTCCGTTTATCAGTGAACCGTCAGCGGCCGCAAGGGCTGCCGAGACTCAGCACATAGCATTAACCACGGCCAGAGCGCTTGCGATCCAGCTCGGTCAGCAATTTCTTGCGGATACGGATATTCTTCGGAGTCACTTCTACCAGTTCGTCGTTGTCGATGAACTCGAGAGCCTGTTCCAGAGTCATGCGGATCGGCGGAGTCAGCACTTGAGCTTCGTCGGTACCGGAGGCACGCATGTTAGTCAGCTGTTTGCCTTTCAGGCAGTTAACAGTCAGGTCGTTGGAACGGGAGTGAATACCGATCACTTGGCCTTCGTACACTTCGGTCGCGTGACCGATGAACAGACGACCACGGTCTTGCAGACCGAACAGGGCGTAGGTCAGAGCCTTACCGGTAGCGTTGGAGATCAGCACGCCATTCTGACGCTCGCCGATGCTACCACCCTTGTGCGGACCGTAGTGGTCGAAGGTGTGGTACAGCAGACCGGTACCTGAGGTCATGGTCATGAATTCGGTCTGGAAACCGATCAGGCCACGGCTCGGGATCATGAAGTCCAGACGGACACGACCCTTGCCATCCGGGGTCATGTTGGTCATTTCGCCTTTACGCAGACCCAGTTGCTCCATCACGGAACCCTGGTGCGCTTCTTCAACGTCCACAGTTACAGTTTCGAACGGTTCCTGCAGAACACCATCAACGGTACGCAGGATTACTTCCGGACGAGACACAGCCAGTTCGTAACCTTCGCGACGCATGTTTTCGATCAGGATGGAGAGGTGCAGTTCACCACGACCGGATACACGGAACTTGTCCGGATCATCAGTCTCTTCCACACGCAGGGCCACGTTGTGGACCAGCTCCTGGTTCAGACGCTCCAGAATGTTACGGGAGGTCACGAACTTGCCCTCTTTACCGGCGAACGGTGAGGTGTTGACCTGGAAGGTCATGTTCACGGTCGGCTCGTCAACAGAGAGCGGCGGCAGGGCTTCAACGGCACCGTTGTCACAGATGGTGTCGGAGATTTTCAGCTCGCCCAAACCGGTGATAGCGATGATGTCACCCGCTTGCGCGTCGGTAACTTCAGTACGGGACAGACCCAGGTAACCCAGCACCTGACCGACTTTACCGTTACGGGTCTTGCCGTCAGCACCAACGATGGTGACTTGCTGGTTGGTCTTGACGCGACCACGGGTGATACGGCCGATACCGATAACGCCCACGTAGGAGTTGTAGTCCAGCTGGGAGATCTGCATCTGGAAACCACCTTCGGCATCAGCCTTCGGCGCTTCAACGTTATCAACGATAGCCTGGAACAGCGGCTCCATGTTCTCGGACTCAACGTCCTGATCCATGGTGGCCCAACCGTTCAGTGCAGAGGCGTAAACAACTTTGAAATCCAGCTGTTCATCAGTCGCGCCCAGGTTGTCGAACAGGTCGAATACCTGATCCATTACCCAGTCAGGACGAGCACCCGGACGGTCAACCTTGTTGATGACCACGATCGGCTTCAGACCCTGAGCGAACGCTTTCTGGGTCACGAAACGGGTTTGCGGCATCGGGCCGTCTACGGCATCAACCAGCAGCAGTACGGAGTCAACCATGGACAGTACGCGCTCTACTTCACCACCGAAGTCGGCGTGACCCGGGGTATCAACGATGTTGATGCGGTAGTCATTCCAGCGGATCGCAGTGTTCTTGGCGAGAATGGTGATGCCACGTTCCCGTTCCAGATCATTGGAGTCCATGATCCGTTCCTGGCCTTCCGTGGAGCGGTCCAGGGTGCCGGACTGCTGCAGCAGCTTATCAACCAGAGTCGTTTTGCCGTGGTCAACGTGCGCAATAATCGCAATATTGCGTAAATTCTCTAACATTCTCGCCTCAATCACCGGGTAAAATTGGGCGCTAATTGTACTCTTGCCTTTGTGATCTGCCTAGCAGAATTGCAGTACATTCGCGCATAACAACAGATCTGGATCATAGACCTCTCTGACAAACCCTGCTTAGATGGGCGGTGACCGTATTTCGCGCACCATTACAGTGCACCAAAACGATCCACCATCGCACTAAATTGATGCAACGCGAGTCGAGATCGCCTGATTTTGGGGAGCCTCTCCAGCGAGATTGCCCTGAAATCAAGCTGTCACAAACTTGGCACGATACTGGCTTATGTGAATACGACGACGCATTCACCCAGAGAGTTTTAACACCGGAGGTTACTTAGCATGTCAGCCCAGAACGTTTTGGCCCTGATCCAGGAACACGAAGTCAAGTTTGTTGATCTGCGCTTTACCGACACCAAGGGTAAAGAGCAGCATGTATCCATCCCTGCTCACCAGGTTGATGAAGATTTCTTCGAAGACGGCAAGATGTTCGATGGTTCCTCCATCGGCGGCTGGAAGGGCATCAACGAATCCGACATGGTACTGATGCCGGACGCAGCCTCCGCCAAGCTGGATCCGTTCACCGAAGAGACCACCCTGAACATCGTTTGTGACGTGCTGGAGCCTGCCACCATGCAGGGCTACGACCGCGATCCGCGCTCCATCGCCAAGCGTGCAGAAGATTTCCTGAAGTCCAGCGGCATCGCTGACACCGTG
Organism: Aeromonas sp. R1-1; assembly: GCF_040908495.1. NCBI lineage: Bacteria > Pseudomonadati > Pseudomonadota > Gammaproteobacteria > Aeromonadales > Aeromonadaceae > Aeromonas > Aeromonas sp. R1-1. The sequence continues at coordinate 2,640 of NZ_JBFODV010000191.1, forward strand.
CTGTTCGGGCCGGAGCCGGAATTTTTCATGTTCGACAACATCACCTTCTCCAACACCATGGGCCACAGCTTCGTGAAAATCGAATCTGAAGAAGCCGCATGGAACTCCGGCACTGCCTATGAGCATGGCAACAAGGGTCACCGTCCGTTCGTGAAAGGCGGTTACTTCCCGGTTGCACCAGTCGACTCTTCCCAGGATATCCGCGCCGCCATGTGTCTGGTGCTGGAAGAGATGGGCCAGGTCGTTGAAGCTCACCACCACGAAGTGGCCACTGCCGGTCAGAACGAGATCGCTACCCGCTTCAACACTCTTACGCTGAAAGCTGACGAAGTACAGGTACTGAAGTACGTGATCCACAACGTGGCTCACGCCTACAACAAGACTGTTACCTTCATGCCGAAACCCATGTTCGGTGACAACGGCTCCGGCATGCACTGCCACCAGTCTCTGGCCAAAAACGGCGTCAACCTGTTCGCTGGCGACCTGTATGGCGGTCTGTCCGAGATGGCTCTGCACTACATCGGCGGTATCATCAAGCACGCCAAGGCCATCAACGCCTTCGCCAACCCGACCACCAACTCCTACAAGCGTCTGGTTCCGGGTTATGAAGCACCGGTCATGCTGGCCTACTCTGCTCGCAACCGCTCTGCCTCCATCCGTATCCCGGTGGTACCGAGCCCGAAAGCCCGTCGTATCGAAGTGCGCTTCCCGGATCCGGCAGCCAACCCGTACCTGGCCTTCGCAGCCCAGCTGATGGCCGGTCTGGACGGTATCATCAACAAGATCCATCCGGGCGATGCCATGGACAAGAACTTGTACGACCTGCCACCGGAAGAAGCCGCAGAAGTACCGACCGTTGCCGGTTCTCTGGACGAAGCCCTGGCTGCTCTGGATGCTGACCGCGAGTTCCTGACCCGTGGCGGCGTGTTCAGCGATGACTTCATCAACTCCTATCTGGAACTGAAACAGCAGGATGTTGACCGTGTGCGCATGACCCCGCACCCGCTGGAGTTCGAACTGTACTACTCCGTCTAAGTCTCAGCAGACTTGCCGTTTAAATCTGGTCAGCTTGCTTAATCGTGACAAAACCCGCCATCTGGCGGGTTTTTTCTCTGATAGGATTAAGCAAAATACCGTCAAGGAGAGATGGATGAACAACAAGCATGGCATAGGGGTGCTCGGCCTCCTGTTGCTGACCTCGTTCGCTGCGGACGCGGCCAAGGTCTACTCCTGGGTCGATGGCAATGGCATCACCCACTACTCGGATGCGCCACCACCCGGCAAAAACGCCAAAGAGGTCGATCTGCGGGTCGCCCCGCTGCTGGGCAGCAGCGCGCCCAGATCGGTGCAGGTGGATAACTTCAACAGCCTGACTGGCGCCGATGCCAAGAAAGAGAAAGAGGCGGCCAAGCTGACCATCGAACTGCTTTCCCCGGAACAGGGCAGCACCCTGCGCGACAACACAGGCAATATCGTCTTTCAGGGCACCATCAGCCCCAAACCTCCGACCCAGTATGATGTGCGCCTGACCCTGGATGGCAAAGCCGCCCCCATCGTCAGCAACAGCCTCTCTGTCCGCGTCGAAAACGTCGATCGCGGCGCCCACGAGGCCCAGCTCGAACTGCTCGCCAAAGACGGTACGATCCTTGCTAAATCCAGTGCAGTCACCTTTTACCTGCATAGAGCGAGCGTGACGCCGGCTCCCAAACCCACCCCCAAAGCCGACTAGGGGTGATATAGCGCACCGATGCGGGTAAACTCTATGCACCATATCGGTGCATAACAGGTGTGTAGCACCGTTTTAGGGAGAAACCTGTGCCAACCCGCTCGGACAACGCCAAAACACTCTTGGATAATTTGCTGACCGCCGTGATCCTGATGGATGAGCGGCTCTGCATCCAGTTCGTCAACCCGGCGGCTGAACAGCTGCTCTCTCTCAGTGAACGCCGGCTGATCGGCATCGAACTGCCCCATCTACTGGAACATATCTCCCTCGATTTGCAGCGGCTCAAGCAGTGCCTCGTGTCAGGACAAGGCTTTACCGATAGCGAAGTGACCCTGGTGGTGGAAGGAGAACCGAGACTGGTGGAGCTGAGCGCCACCCCGATGGCCGACCACGAACAGCGTCTGCTGGTCGTGGAGCTGCGCAAGATCGACCAGCAGAAGAAGATCAGTCAGGAGCAGCAGCAACATGCCCAGCAGCTAGCGGCCAAGGAGCTGGTGCGCGGGCTGGCCCACGAAATCAAGAATCCCCTCGGCGGCCTGCGCGGAGCGGCCCAGCTGCTGCAAAAAGAGCTGCCGGACCCGGCGCTGCGCGAATATACCGGCATCATCATTGAACAGGCCGACCGGCTGCGGGTACTGGTCGATCGGCTGCTCGGCCCCCAGCGCCCTGGCCGCCACCAGATGCACAATGTCCATTCGGTGCTGGAGCAGGTACGCCGACTGGTGGAGCTCGAACTCCCTCCCTCTGTTCGCATCGAGCGGGATTACGACCCCAGCATCCCCGAATTCGAGATGGAGCCGGATCAGCTGCAGCAGGCGTTTCTCAACATAGTGCGCAACGCAGCCGAAGCACTGGGCGATCAGACCGGGCTTATTCGTATCAAAACCCGCACTGCATTCCAGATCACCATTCACGGCCAGCGCTACCGGCTGGCGGCGGAGATCAAGATCATCGACAACGGCCCCGGCATTCCGGACGCCATTCGCGACACTCTGTTCTATCCCATGATCACCGGCAAGGAGGGGGGCACAGGGCTCGGCCTCTCTATCGCCCAGAACCTGATCGACCAGCACAAGGGGCGGATTGACTGCATCAGCTGGCCGGGTCACACCGAATTCACAATTTTTCTACCGCTTCGCAAGTAAGGGAACCTCATGACCGCCAAAGTGTGGATCGTCGATGACGACAGTTCTATCCGCTGGGTGCTGGAGCGCACTCTCGGCAGCGAAGGCTTCAACTGCGAGAGCTTTGCCGATGGCGAAGCCCTGCTGCACGCCCTTGAGCTGCGCTCGCCCGATGTGATCCTCTCCGATATCCGGATGCCGGGCATCGATGGTTTGAGCCTGCTGGAGCAGATCCACCGTCGTCAGGCCGATCTGCCCATCATCATCATGACCGCCCACTCGGATCTCGACAGTGCGGTCAACGCCTACCAGCGCGGCGCCTTCGAGTACCTGCCCAAGCCGTTCGACATCGACGAAGCGGTGACCCTGGTGCGGCGCGCCGAGAATCACCTCAAGGAACAGCGCACCAAGCGCAAGTCTCGCCAGCAAGAGGCCACCGCCACCCCGGAGATCATCGGTGAGGCGCCGGCGATGCAGGAGGTGTTCCGTGCCATCGGCCGCCTGTCGCGCTCCAGCATCTCGGTGCTGATCAACGGCCAGAGCGGTACCGGCAAGGAGCTGGTCGCCCATGCGCTGCACAAGCACAGCCCGCGCGCCCACAAAAACTTTATCGCCCTCAACATGGCGGCTATCCCGAAAGATCTCATCGAATCCGAGCTGTTCGGTCACGAGAAGGGTGCCTTCACCGGCGCCAACAACATCCGCCACGGCCGCTTCGAGCAGGCCGACGGTGGTACCCTGTTTCTCGACGAGATCGGCGACATGCCGCTTGATGTGCAGACCCGGCTGCTGCGTGTCTTGGCCGATGGCCAGTTCTATCGAGTCGGCGGCCACCAGCCGGTGCAGGTGGATGTACGGATCATCGCCGCCACCCACCAGAATCTGGAGAAGCGGGTCGCCGATGGCGAGTTTCGCGAGGATCTGTTCCACCGCCTCAACGTCATTCGCATCCACATCCCCGCCCTCAAGGAGCGCCGTGAGGATATCCCCCAGCTGGCCCGCCACTTCCTGCTGCGCGCCGCCAAAGAGCTGAACGTCGAGGCCAAGAGCCTGCACCCCGATACCCAGGCCTATATCAGCCGCCTGCCCTGGCCGGGCAACGTGCGCCAGCTGGAGAACGTCTGCCGCTGGCTCACCGTGATGGCCTCGGGGCAAGAAGTGCTGGTCGGCGACCTGCCTGCCGAGCTGCTCACCCCCATCACCAACAGTGCCGAACCGGGCCAACCGGCGTTGCCCGGTTGCTGGCAGCAGCAGTTGCAGGAGTGGGTGGCCAGCAAGTTGGCGCTGGGAGAGACAGACATCCTGGCCGATGCCATGCCCCAGTTCGAGCGGATCATGCTGGAGACGGCACTGGAGCACACCCATGGCCACAAGCAGGAGGCAGCCCGCCTGCTCGGTTGGGGTCGCAACACCCTGACCCGCAAGCTGAAGGAACTCGATCTCTCCTGAGTCCCGGGGAAAAACGATTCCCATCACGCCTTGATAAATCACCGACCAATAAGACCCCGTTTGCCAGCAAACGGGGTATCTTTTTTGAAAGCCCCGCCTAGAATGGCAGGCTTTCAAACCTGACTCGACGAGGGCGCCCCCATGATTGACAGATCTCTCCCCCTGACCGACCTGCACCGCCATCTGGACGGCAACATCCGCCCGCAAACCATCCTCGAGCTGGGTCGCCAACACAACATTCAGTTGCCCGCATTCGAGCTGGAAGCGCTGCGTCCCCACGTACAGATCGTCGAGAACGAGCCGAGTCTGGTTGCCTTCCTGAAGAAACTGGACTGGGGTGTGGCCGTGCTGGCCGACTACGACGCCTGCCGCCGGGTCGCCTACGAGAACGTGGAAGATCTGCTGCGCGCCGGTATCGACTATGCCGAACTGCGTTTCAGTCCGGCCTATATGGCGATGACCCACAAGCTGCACCCGCAGGGCGTGGTGGAAGCCATCATCGACGGCGTGGCCGCTGGCAGCCGCGATTTCGGTATCAAGACCAACCTGATCGGCATCATGAGCCGCACCTTCGGCACCGAGCAGTGCAATCAGGAGCTGGCCGCCTGTCTGGCACACCGTGACAAGCTGGTCGCCATCGATCTGGCCGGTGACGAGCTGGGCTTCCCGGGGGAACTCTTTGTCGACCACTTCCGCAAGGTGCGCGATGCAGGCATGCGCGTCACCGTACACGCCGGTGAAGCCGCTGGCCCCGAGAGCATGTGGCAGGCCATTCGCGAGCTGGGCGCCGAGCGTATCGGCCACGGCGTCAAAGCGATTCAGGATCCGGCCCTGATGGCCTATCTGGCCGAACACCGCATCGGCATCGAGTCCTGCCTCACCTCCAACATCCAGACCACTACGGTAGCAAGCCTGACCGAACACCCGATCCGCCAGTTCCTTGCCGCCGGTGTGCTGGCCTGCCTCAACACCGACGATCCGGCAGTAGAAGGGATCGACCTGCCCCACGAATATGAGGTGGCCGCCCCAGCCACCGGCATGACCGCCAGCGAAATCCGCACCGCCCAGCAGAACGGCCTGACCCTGGCCTTCCTGAGCGATAGCGAGAAAGCCGAACTGAGCGCCCGCGCCGCCAGCCGCTGATCCACACCGGCACTGCAAATAGAAACGGCCCACTTCGGTGGGCCGTTTGCTTTGCAGATTTCTGATGATGGGTCAGCACTGGGCCAGCTGGCAGATAGCAAAAGGCCCAAACCGGGTTTGGGCCTTGGCTGATGGCGATACTGGGAAATAACTACTCCCGCTCCTTGTCGCGCTCCTGCGCCCGCTCCACCAGCGGCTCGGGCAGACTCTTGGTCACTTCCACCCCCAGCTCGCGGAAACGCTCGACCTGCGCAATCAGGTTGCCACGGCCGTTGACCAGCCGTCCCATCGCCTTGTCGTAGCTCTCCTGCGCCTTGTGCAGGCTGCCGCCCATCTGCTGCATCTCCTCGACAAACAGCCGCAGCTTTTCGTAGAGGCGACCGGCCCGCTCGGCGATCTGGCGAGCATTCTGGTTCTGCCGCTCGTAGCGCCACAGGTTTTCGATGGTGCGCAGCGCCACCATCAGGTTGGTGGGGCTCACCAGCAGGATATTGTTGTCGAGGCCGTAACGCACCAGCGAGGGATCGGCCTCCATCGCGGTAAGGAAGGCGGGCTCTACCGCCACGAACATCAGCACATAGTCGAGGGTGCGCACTCCGGGCAACTGCTGGTAATCCTTGCGGCCCAGCTCGCGGATATGGTTACGCACCGAGGCGACGTGCTCTTTCAGCGCCACCGCCTTCTCCAGCTCGTCATCGGCGTTGAACCAGCGTTCGTAGGCGGTCAGCGACACCTTGGCGTCGATGATGATGTCCTTCTCCTGCGGCAGGTGGACGATGACATCGGGCTGGTAGCGCTTGCCCTTCTCCACCTCGATATTGACCTGGGTGTGGTACTCGTGACCCTCGCGCAAGCCGCATTCGCTGAGGATCCGCGCCAGCACCACCTCGCCCCAGTTACCCTGCTGCTTGCTGTCACCCTTGAGGGCGCGAGTCAGCGCCGCCGCCTCCTCGGTCATGCGGGCATTGAGCTCGGCAAGGCGCTCCAGCTCGAACTTGAGGCTGTGGCGCTGGGCCGTCTCCTGGGCGTGGGTCTCCCCCACCTGACGGCGAAAGCCCTCAAGCTGCTCCTTGAGCGGAGTAAGCAGCAGATCGAGACTGTTCTGGTTCAATTCACGGAAGTTGCCGGAGTTTTGCTCGAAGATCCGGTTGGCGAGGTTCTCGAACTGCTGGCTGAGGCGCTGCTCCGCTTCCTGTTGCAGTTGCAGTTTTTCGGCGGCGGCCAGCCGTTCGCTGCGCAGGGTCGCTTCCGCATCCTTGAGGCGGGCGGTGAGCTTGATCAGCAGGGTCTGCTGCTGATCCAGCTTCTGCTGGCCCTGCATCCGCTCATCCTGCAACTCGTCGAAGCGATCCTGAAGCGCCTGATAACGCTCCTGCGCCAGCATCAGCTCCTGAGCCTGCGCCGTGGCGGTACGCCGCCCGATCAGCCAGCCAAGCCCGAGGGCCAGCACTGCGGCGGGCAACAAGATCCCCCAGAGCCCGGGGTCGATCATTTACGGCTCCGCTGACGCAGGAAGAGTTCGAGATAGCGGTTAACCAGGATCCAGATCACCACGTAGATAAGGTAGGCGGCCAGCACCACCCACTTGTGGGTGTTGACGCCGGTATCGAGCTCGGCGAAATCGATATCCTTGATGCGGCAGTAGGCCCACATCAGCAGGGGAAAGACATAGAGCAGGGACGCACGCCAGAGAAATAGCCACATATGTTTTCATTCAACCACGTAAAAAGACCCGCCTAGCTTACACAAGGGCAACTGCGCTTGCGATCCTGACGGCCGCTATTCTCTGGCCTGCTTCCCGAAACTTCGATAAAATTAACCCCTAATAGGTATCAGGGGCGAGCATGACTCACTATTTCCTCCGTTGGCTGACACAAGGTTGGCAAGCTTCCCGCAAACCCGCCGTGGTTTGCCATGAAGCGCGCCCGCCGTGGGCCATCGAGGAGTCCCAGTACCTCTCCCTCTGCACCCGCTGTGGCGAATGTTTCAAGGCCTGCCCGCGTGGTCTGCTCAAACCGGCCACTCAGGAGGAGTACGAGGGGAGCCCGATTGCCGGCACCCCGGTGCTCGATCTCGCCTGTGGCCAGTGCAGCTAC
>NZ_JBFODV010000192.1:0-26825 GCF_040908495.1 Aeromonas sp. R1-1
GCTGCTGGCCGAGGATGTCTATATCGATCTGCTGACCGACAGCGGCACAGGTGCCATGTCCGACCGTCAGTGGGCCGGCATCATGATGGGAGATGAGGCCTATGCGGGCAGCCGCAACTTCGTCGAGCTGGAGCGCGCGGTGCGCGACATTTTTGGTTACCAGCATGTGATGCCCACCCACCAGGGGCGCGGGGCCGAGCAGATCCTCTTCCCCGAGCTGGTCAAGCGCTGCAAGGGCAAGGCGCCGGTCTTTATCTCCAACTACCACTTTGACACCACCAAGGCCCATGTGGAGTTGGCTGGCGCGCGGGCCATCAACCTGCTCACCCCGAAAGCCCTCGACACCACCGCCCCCTACGCTTGGAAGGGGGATTTTGATCTCCCTCGCCTGACCGACACCATCGAGACCCTGGGGGCCGACAACGTGGCCGGCATCATCATCACGGTCACCTGCAACAGCGCCGGCGGTCAGCCGGTCTCCATGGCCAATATGGAGGCAGTCTCGGCGCTGGCCCGTCGTCACCATATTCCGGTGGTGATCGACGCCGCCCGCTTTGCCGAGAACGCCTGGTTTATCAAGGAGCGGGATCCGGCTTATGCGAAGTGCAGCATCAAGGAGATAGTGCGCCAGATGTTTGCGCTGGGGGACATCTTCACCATGTCGGCTAAAAAGGACGGGCTGGTCAATATCGGTGGGCTCTGTTGCTTTAAAGAGGATCTCGACCTGTTTCGCACGGTGCAGGTGCGCTGCGTGGCGATGGAGGGGTTTGTCACCTATGGCGGCCTTGCGGGGCGGGACATGGCGGCGCTTGCCATCGGCCTGCGGGAGGGGATGGATGAGGAGTATCTCACTTATCGCATCAGTCAGGTGGCCTATCTCGGCGAGCGGCTGGCCGAGGCGGGCATCCCCATCCAGACCCCCACCGGCGGTCATGCGGTCTTTGTGGATGCCAAAAAGCTGCTGCCCAATATTCCGGCCGAGCAGTTTCCGGCCCATGCGCTCGCCTGCGAGCTCTATCTGGAAGGGGGCGTGCGCGGGGTGGAGATTGGCTCCCTGCTGCTCGGGCGCGATCCCGCCACCGGCAAGCAGGAGGCGGCGGACTTCGAGCTGCTGCGTCTTACCATTCCGCGCCGGGTCTACACCCGGGATCACATGGACTATGTGGCCGACTGCCTGATCGCGGTGAAAGCGCGGGCCAGCGACATTCGCGGGCTCACCTTTGACTACGAGCCGCCGCTGCTGCGCCACTTCACGGCGCGGCTGAAACCTGTCTGATCAGTAATCTGTTAGACGGGGTGATCAACCGCGCCAAGCCGTGAGATCAAGGGCTGCCCCCGATTAAACGGCCAAGTAAAAAGCCCCCGCACCAAGGTGCGGGGGCTTTCGTTTATCGCAGCAAAGCCGGGGATCAGACCGCCTGATACTCCAGCTCGACCGAGCCCAGCGCCTTGAGGGTGGACTGGGCGGAGTCACGCTGGCTGATCTGGCCGTTTTTGTTCTCCAGCAGCACGGCGCGGCGGATGGTGGCGAGATCTTCGCCATTAAGCACCGCATGGGCGCAGGCCATCTGCATCGGCGGCAGGCTGGGGTTGAAGGCGGCGTTCTCGGCGTAGCGGCCAGAGAAGATGCGACCATCGGCAAACTGCAGCGCCACCGCGGCATAGCCCTGGCTATAGGGGGCGTAGCTTTGACGGGCAGCAGTCAGCGCGGCCTGCCACAGCGGGTCTTCGCTTTGAAGCTCAAGCTCTGCGTGATCCTGCGGGCTCATCAGCGCATCCGTGATGTCGAGATCCGCCGGGCCAAACGAGTGGGGCAGGAAGGATTGCAGGGCGCTCAGGTCATCGGGCAGAGAGACTTTCAGGATCTTGGCGGTGCTCAGTTCGTTCATGAACTGGCGGCAGTGGCCACAGGGGGTGTAGTTGACGGTGATTTCAGAGATCCCGGTCTCGCCACCCAGCCAGGCGTTGGAGATGGCGGACTGCTCGGCGTGAACCGAGTGGAACAGACCTTGCCCAGCAAACTCCATGTTGGCACCGAAGTACCAGCTGCCACTCAGGCCGCAGGCGATGGCACCGACATAAAACTTGGAGATGGGCGCCACCGAGCAGGCGGCTGCCAGCGGCAACAGGGCGAGGCGCAGGGCGCGATCATCGAGACCTGTGGCGGCTTTCAGGGTGGCGACTTGCTCCGGCGTGAAGCGGGCGTTGAAGTCGGCACTATCCAGCATGGGCTGCACGGCTGCTTTGAGCGGAGCAGAGAGGGTATCGAATGGCTTGGCAAAACGGGGATGCATAGTGTGTCCTCAAAGGCCAATTGGGCGGCCATTGTAGGGAGCAAGCTCGGGTAAATGTGTGAGCAGGCTCACGCCCTGATGGGCAAACGGAGGGGGATGGTAATGGAAACGTTTGTCTTGTGCAAATTGTGCGGCAGGTCGCACCCCGAGAGGCCAGCGGGCCCCCCGGAATGGTCAACAGGTGGTCAATGGGGTGATCAGATCAGCCAGTGATAGATGGCAAACAGCAGCGGGGCGACGGCAGCGGTGAGGATCCCGCACACCACCATGGCCAGCGATGCAAAGGCCCCTTGGGTGATCCCCTTCTCGGCGGAGGTGGCGGTGCCGATGGCGTGGGCACAGGCCCCCATGGCGAGCCCTTGCGCTTCCGGATCGGTCACTTTGAGCAGTTTGAGCAGCGGGTAGCCGATCAGGGCACCGACAATCCCCACCACCACCACCACGGCGGCCGCGATGGCGGGAATGCCGCCGATGGACTGGCTGACGCTCATGGCGAGCGGGGTGGTGATGGATTTGGTCGCCAATGAGGCGAGCAGCGCCGGATCTGTGCCCATAAAGTGACCGATCAGCAGGGTTGTACACACCGAGATCAAGACGGAGGCGAGGGTACAGATTAGGATGGGCTTGAGCTTGGCCTGGATCTGGCGCGCCTGCTGATAGAGCGGCAGCGCCAGCGCAACTACTGCGGGCTCCAGCAGCATGGTAATGGGGCTGCTGCCGCGCTCGTACTGCTCCAGTGGCAGATCGAGCCAGAGCAGCAGGCCGATGATCACCGCGGTCGGCACCAGCACCGGATTGATGATGGGCCAGGGCAGGCGGCGATAGAGGGCCCGGGTGGCGAAATAGAGCGCCAGGGTCAGGGGAATGGCTAGCCAGAAGATCATTTGTTCATCCTCTGGTAGAGCCGACCGACGGTGGCGAGGATCAGCACGATCCCGAGCACAATGCAGAGCATGATGACGCCGAAGGATTGGCGCAGGGGCTCAAGCCAGGCCACCAGTCCGACTGCAACCGGCACGAACAGCACGCCCATGTGGCGCAGCAGCAAGCCTGCCCCCAGCTCGACCCAATGCAGCTTGATCAGCTGCAGGGAGAGCAGAACGAAGAGCAGCAGCATGCCGATGATGCTGCCGGGAAACGCAAACGGCAGGATGGCTGCCACGGATTTGCCTGCCAGCAGGCAGGCGACGATGACCATAAAGTCACGAAAGTACAGCAAGGCGCGTTGCGCGATCACGTGAACCTCATCGACTGGGAAGGAAAATTGCAGTTTACCAGAGAGGCCGGGTCGCGGCATTAAAACAATAACAACTGAAATCAGTTCGTTTGAAGCTGATTTGTATGCAGATTATCTGTTGAACATCGTCTGATAGAACCCTTTTTCGAACTACAAGGAGTAGTGATGAGATCCCTCTTGTCCCGAGTTCGCCAGCTGGCGAACGATAATGCGTTGCCACCCCATCTGCTGCAAACCCGTCAGTGGGAAGGGCCCCTGTGTCGGGTGCGACTCGACAACACCGGTTCTGATGCCACCCCGGTCGAGCGCTGGGTGCTGTTTGACGGCAAGCTTGGCCTGCCGGTGGAGAGCGCCATCTATGGCGAAGGATTCCAGATGCTGGCCCAGACCATGGGTAGCTGGCAATCACCGCACCATGTCGGCCGTTGCCCCGATGCCAGCGTCTATCGCATCACCGATGACAATGGCTACCACACCATTCACAACCTGTTGCTGGTGGAGCATGGCAAGGGGTGGCTGCTGCTCGCCTTTGCCAGCTGCCACCGTTTTGGCGGGGAGTTTCGCCTCTACCCCGATGGTCGCCTGCAGATCCTGATGAACTGTGAAGGGCGAAAACTTGCGGCCGGTGAGCACTGGCAGAGCGAGGCGCTGATCTGCCTCGAAGGGGCGGAGCGCGAAGATCTGCTGGCCGAACTGGCACGGCTGATCGAGGCCGAGCACGGCTCGCTGATCGGTAAGGTGAGCGAGCGCCCGAGCGGCTGGTGCTCCTGGTATCACTACTACGCCGAGGTGAGCGCCGCCGACATTCGCGAGAACTTGCAGGTGCGTGCCGAGCGTTTCCCGGCCCTGCGCTATGTGCAGATCGACGACGGCTATCAGGCCAAAATGGGTGACTGGCTCACTCCATCGGCCAAGTTCGAGCAGGGCGTTGCTGCATTGGCTGCGGAGATCAAACAGGCTGGCTGCGAGCCCGCCCTCTGGGTCGCTCCCTTTATCGCAGAGCCCGGTTCACAGGTGTTTCAGGATCACCCCGACTGGTTTGTGAAGGGGGATGACGGTCTGCCGCTCCCCTCCGAGCGGGTCACCTATGGCGGCTGGCGCTGCACCCCCTGGTATGTGCTGGACGGCACCCACCCTGAGGTGCAGGCGCACCTTGAACAGGTGTTCCGTACCCTGCGCGAGCAGTGGGGCATCCGCTATTTCAAGCTCGATGCCAACTTCTGGGGCGCCCTCCACGGTGGTCGTTTCCACGATCCGGCAGCCACCCGGGTTGAGGCCTATCGGCGCGGCATGGCCGCCATCCTGCGTGGTGCAGGTGAAGGGGCCTTCCTGCTCGGTTGCAACGCCCCTATCTGGCCAAGCCTTGGGCTGGTGCACGGCATGCGGGTGAGTGATGACGTGGAGCGCAATGGCCATCGCTATCGCCAGATCGCTCGCGAAGCCTTCTGCCGCGCCTGGCAGAATGACAAGCTCTGGGCCCTCGATCCCGACTGCATCTGTCTGCGGGATCTGCCGACCCAGCAGGCCAGCAAGGCGGATTACAGTTTCCATCTGGCAGCGCTGGTGGCAAGTGGCGGCATGATGCTGGCCGGTGATCGACTGCAAGATCTCGATGAGGAGCAGGCGGTGCAACTGTGCAAGTTGTTGACACTCTGCGCGGCTCGGACACCTTCTGCCCGTTTCGAGTCGATGGACTTTGCCTGCGGCGAAGTAAGCCTGCCCGAGGGGGGCACTCTGCTCTGTCTGTTCAACTGGGAGGGGCAACCACAGGAGTTTCTGCTGCCGGAGGGGGGAACCGATTTTTGGCAGGGGCAGGCAGTCGGCACAACCGTGACCCTGCAAGGGGGCGAGGGGCGGGTGATCCGCTACACCTGATCACAACATCACCACATACAATTCAGGCTCCATTACGGAGCCTGAATTGTTTCAATCAGCGGTTATCAGCCACGTTTTTCAGTAACGCCACTCAAAACCGACGGCGTATTTGGCTGAGCCATAGCCCGGGATATCACTGCCGGAGGCGATCGCCTTGAGGGTCAGCAACGGGGTGATGGGCACCCCCAGACCAAAACCGATGGCCAACTGATCATTGGGGTTCCCCATCAGATCGACCCGCATCACCCGATAGAGGGACATATCCTCGCTCAGGTGCATATAGGCTTGCGAAGCGCGGTTATAGACCTGACCAAACACCTCCAGCTGGAAACCTGACTGGGCGCTGATGGCCAGCGGTACCCCGACAAACTTGTAGAGATGGGAGCCGTTGAAGTAGCTGTTGGTGATCAGGGGAGTGAAATCAGTCTGCTGATAAAGGGTGTTGAAGTTCTGTTCTACGATGCGATAGGTCTGCTCGGGCAGGCGAGCAAGATAATCCGGCACATCGAACCGGTATGCGGCGTTGGCTGCCAGCGGCAGCAGGGCCAGTAATCCGAGCAGTGCGTGGTGACGAGGCATCAGCAAATGGCTTCCGTTCGGCCAAAGAGATCTCTTGCTTGGGAGACATCCGCTCAGGATGTTGCAAGATATTGGTTTTTGGGGAAATCCCCTTCGTCATTATGACCTGAAGAAGGGGATGGGCGGGAAGGATTTATTGTGAAACTACTCACAACTCATAAATCTTCCAGATAGTGATAAAGACTCTTTAGAATCGCAAAGTTCCGTTCGTTACTCTGGTTTTGCTCGGCCAGCGCCTCGAGACGGGGCACATAGTCCGGCAGACGGCGGCTGAAGTAGTCGCTGCAGTGCAGGCGCCAGCGTTTCTGCTCTGCTTCGCTCAAGGTGTGTGGCCAGTTGCGGGCGCGGTAGCGGAACAGCATCTCCGGCAGCCGGGAGTCGGTAAAGGCGAACTCCCGCTCACCCAGCAGATCCGCGGGGGTGGCACGCACCAGATCCATGGTGGACTTGTCTCCATGGCCAAAGAATCCTGCGTAGAGCTGGGTATCGGGGTCGCTCTCATTGCTGCCGGCGAACTCCTGATTGAACACCTCCACCAGTTTTTCCCGCACCTCGGGGTGGGCGCGCAGCAGATCCAGGCTCTTTCGGCACTGCTCCCGATCGATGCCCAGCTCGTCGGCGCGCTCCGCGGTCAGGGTGGCGGCCGGCGCCAGTACCGGGCACTTGTTGATGTGTACCAGTTTGACCGGAATGCCCGCCAGATCCCCCAGCTCCTCTTTCTTGGTGTAGAGGCGCTCGCGGATCTCCTCGCTCGTGAGCTCGATAAGCGGGGTGGGGTCACGGGTCAGATCCACCATGATCACCGCGTTCTGGTTGGTGGGGTGCCAGGCAAGTGGCGAGACCCAGCTTGCACAACCCTGCCAGGGGGAGAACATGCCGGAGACATGCACCAGCGGTTTCATGGTTACCACGTCAATCAGCGCCTTCACCTTGTTTTTGTTACGCAGATCAAAGAGATAACCAAACAGCTTGGGTTGGGCTTTTTTCACCAGCTTGGCCATCTCGATGGTGGCCAGCACGTCCGAGAGTGCATCGTGAGCATTGGCGTGAGTCACACCGTTGGCGACCGTCAGTTTCTCCAGCCGGAAACTCGGCTTACCCTCATCGTCAAACGCCCACTCGATCCCCTCCGGCCGCAGGGCGTAGCAGGCCCGCAGCATGTCGAGGATGTCCCAGCGGGAGTTGCCGTTTTGCCAGCTGTAGCCATAGGGGTCATAGAAGTTGCGATAGAGGGTGTAGCGGGTCACTTCATCATCGAAGCGGATGCTGTTGTAGCCAAGCACACAGGTATTCGGCGTGGCGAACTGCTCGTGGATCTGGCGAATGAAATCCGCCTCGCACAGCCCATCCTTCATCGCCTTCTGTGGCGTGATACCGGTAATCAGGCAGGCCTCCGGATCCGGCAGATAGTCCGCTGACGGTTTGCAATAAATGACCAGCGGCTCGCCAATGAGGTTGAAATCCGCATCGGTACGAATACCGGCAAACTGCGACGGCCTGTCCTTGGCGGGGCTGATGCCGAAGGTCTCGTAGTCGTGGAAGTAGAAGGTTGGCTCGTTGCCCGCGTGTGCTGTTTTGCTCATGTTGCTCGAGATGAGGTATCCGATGACGGCGGCTAGCGCCTGGGTGGGCGGTGCCAGGCACCACAATTGTGTGCATGGTAAACCATAGCGCAGGCAGAACGAAGGGCGAGCCGCGCAGGTGGCGGTTTATTGGGCGGAAAGAGACCTCATAGAGTTAGAGGGGAGTCAGCCAATCAGGTGGCCAAATTCACTATGTCACTAGATCCAACGCTTCAGTCGGTCGGAGACATGGCGCTCTTGGGTCGCGCCCGTGGTTTTTTTGCAAGGATCCTCTCTCATCCGATTTGTTATGAAGGCGCTCACAAAATTGAGCAATCGTTTAGTTTTGGGCGAAATCTCTGGTGTATCATTTGTTCAAAATAATGAAGATATAAATGATGACAAACCCATACATCAGTAAAGAAGGCATGGCAGTGATATGCCTTGCAAAGTATCTCATGACGACCCAGCCTGACGACCGCCTGAGGACGATAGAGTCCTTGTCTGACGAGATCGGTGTATCGGTTGGATTTATACAGAAGGCGTTTACCACGCTGGAAAATGACAAGGCGGTCAGCTTGAGTAAGCAGGGGCGTAATGGCACTTATATTCGGCAACTCGATTATCAAAAGCTTGTCCGTTACTCCGGCATCAGCCATGTGGTGTGTGCCATGCCGCTGCCTTATACAAAGCACTACGAGGGCCTGGCCAGTGGATTGAAGGCGCAACTTGGCAGCCTGCCACTCTATTTTGCCCATATGCGCGGCGCTGATGTCCGTGCCGAATGCTTGAAAAAGGGTGTCTATGACTTAGCCATTATGTCCAAGCTTGCTGCTGGAACATTGGGTGGTAGCGTGAAGATCCTGGCGGATCTGGGGGCTGAGTCCTATTCACTCGAGCATCGATTGATTTATAGGGAAAACGAATATGAGACTATCAAACGCGTAGGGGTCGATCCGGCATCTCCTGATCAGCGAATTCTGACCGAGAAGGCGTTTGCAGGAAGAGAAATTGAAATTGTCGAGATCAACTATTCCAACAGCTTGAGTTATCTCGTTTCCGGGCAGATAGATGCGGTCGTGTGGTTGCCCGAGGCCATCGATATGAATGTATCGGGGCTGTGCGAAAAATCGCTCCAGCATATTGATGAATGTCGCCAAGCATCCCAGGCGGTAGTTCTTGTCAGTCGCCAGCGCCAGCATGTCTGCGAGCTAATTAGTAAGTTACTTGATGTTCATCAACTGTTGGTCCATCAGCGTTTAGTAATTGAAGGGAAGTTGATACCAAGTTATTAATATTTGAATATGGAGATATGCAGTGATAGCGCGATTACAGTTACTCCGGTCAGCCGATGTGATCAGTCATGATGCATTAAAAGCATGTTTATTGGTAATGGAAGACCTCAGGGAAAATTTTCCAGTTGGTGATGATAATGAGCAATTCCAGATGATGATTGTCCATCTGGCCAGGGCATTTGATCGGATTAAGTCAGGAACACCAATAGAGCAAGGTATGGATCCAACCCTGTTTGATGAAGTACAGGAAGATCCATTCTTCCATGATATTGATGTTCTCAACAGAAGACTGCTTGATAAAATTGATCTTGCGACAGCTCCGGAGAGTGAAAAGTCATTTATGTTGAGTAATCTTTTATCACTGCACTACTCATGTCAGGAGGGTATGTAATGTCGATTAGCCTCGATGGTTACACCTATTGTCATGAACATCTGCACATTGACCTATCCTCACAGAAAAGGGATGAAGATTGTCTTCTTGATAGTTATGCGTCGATCCGGGATGAGCTTGTTGCACTCAAACAGCATGGAGTGCTTAATCTCATCGAGATGACAAATCGTTTTATGGGGAGAAATCCTCATTTTATTGAAAATATAATGCAAGATACCGGCATGAATATCCTGATGTCGACAGGTTATTACATCGAAGGTTTCTTCCCCGAGAAGCTATACCGTATGTCAGCTCGCGAGATATGCGGTGAGATGGTGCATGAAATCACGGTGGGTATCGATGACAGTGCACTTAAAGCTAGTGTCATTGGGGAAATTGGTAGTAGCGAGAACGCATTTACCGAAACCGAGCGAAAAGTCTTTGAAGCTGCAGCAATGGCGCATTATGAGACCGGCCGCCCAATCTCGACCCACCTTTCCATGAGCACCATGGCAAGAGAACAGGTGAAGTTATTCAAGTCGTATGCGGTCGCAATGGAAAGGGTCACTATCGGTCATTGCGATCTTAAAAATAATCTGGATGACATCTTGTGGTTGATCGAACAGGGTTGTCATGTTCAGTTTGACACTATCGGTAAGAACAGTTACTTCCCAGATTCGTCGAGAATCAACATGCTGAAAGAATTGGCTAGCAGGAATTTGTTGGATAGAGTCATGCTGTCTATGGATATAACTAGAAAATCACACCTTAAAAAAAATGGAGGCCTTGGATTTTGTTATCTGGTGGAAAGTTTTATTCCACAGTTACTTGAATCAGGTATTAGTAAAACTCAAATAGAACAAATGTTACGTCTTACCCCTTACCACTTTTTTAAATGAGGCTGGATATAAAAATGAAAAAAATAGGGATTGCTGGATTGCAACGTGAGCAGATAAAGGCACAGATTGAACAAGCTGCACCGGGGGAGTTTGAATGTCATATTCTCAATGACATGGATGCCGCCATGAAGGTAAAAGCGGGAGTCCTGGATTATTACATCGGGTGTTGTAATACCGGTGCTGGGGCTGCACTATCAATCGCTATCGCTATTATCGGTTATCCGAAAAGTTGCACTATTGCTAAACCTTCCATCAAAGCTAAGTCCGAAGAGGTGGAGAAGTTTATTCAAGAGGGCAAGGTGGCGTTTGGTCTTTCAGTGGAACATGTCGAACACGCCATTCCGTTATTAATTACCAAGCTTGCTGCCAATTGAGGGCACAAAGATGGATATTATTCAATTAGGGTTAGTCACTCTGTTGTGTGCCATGACAGCTCTGTTGGCCAATATGAGTGCATCGGTATTTCATGACGGGATCAGGCCGATTCTACCCCAAGTCGTCGAAGGAAATATGTCACGGCGTGATGCGGGATCCGTGGCGTTTGGCTTGTCGATTGGTTTCGTCGCCTCAGTCGGTATTTCGTTTACGCTTTCCACTGGTCTTCTAAACCCTTGGTTGCTCTTTTTACCGACCGACATTCTTGGTGTGATGATGGCTCGGCGCTGGCAAGCCGCATTAGCTGGCGGTTTGTGGGGGATTCTGGTTGTTACCTCTCTTTCCGGTGTGAATGCTGTATTGACAGGCTTGCCTGTCGATGCGGTTGGTGCGTTAGGTGAATTGGGTACGCCAGTGATGACCGCTTTTGCACTGTTTCCGCTGCTCGCCATCTTTTATCAGTTCGGTTGGAAAGCTGGTGCTATTTCGGCTGCAGTTATTGTGCTGGCTCGGCTGGCCACGATGAAATTTACCACTATTTATCCTGAGTCCCTGCAAATTTTCGTTGGGATGATGATGCTGGTGGGGACTGCCATATACAAAGACATCAACGATAAGAAAAATGGTATCGCGCCGCCTGATATGTCGGGTATGCACAGTTTGTTTGAAGAACGCACCAAGCGCATCATGAAAAACCTGCCGTTCCTGGCTGCAACCGGTGCGCTGGTAGCTGTGGTTGTCAACGCTGGTTATTTTGCTGGTTCTGAAGTCTCTATCTATCCGCTTGCCGATGCCTACAAGTTGACCGATCCTGTCGCGCAGCAGACGGCAATCAACCAGGTTGCTCTTTCTGAATTCATGCGCGGGCTTGGGTTCGTACCTCTGATTGCGACCACTGCACTGGCCACTGGTGTATATGGTGTGGTCGGGATGACTTTTGTGTTTGTGGTTGGTTATCTCTCACCTAACGTACCTGTTGCTGCGGGGCTGGGGGCCCTGACCATTTGTGCGGAAGTATTCTTGCTGCGTCGGATCGGCCATTTCCTGGAACAATTTCCGTCTATTCGTAATGCTTCGGATAATATCCGTAATTCGATGAACACGCTGATGGAGTTTGCACTCCTGATCGGTGGGGTACTGGCGGTGATGAAAATGGGTGGGACCACCGGGATTACCATTTTCACTATCTTGTTCTTCCTCAATGAGGTGATGGGCCGTCCTGTACTAAAAATAGCTGCTCCGGCTCTCGCTGCCATATTAACTGGTGTTGCACTCAATATTTTCCATATCGTCGGACTTTTTAATATCTGACCCCAGGGTCACCCGGTTTGACAGCCTGAAAACTATCGGGCCGGGTAAGCTACATTTATAAGGTGAGCGAAGATGTTTCTTGATGCTTTGAAAAGACAAAATCCGAGATTTATAGAGTGTGCAGCTGAATTATTAAAATCCAACCAGGTTTTGCCTGACACTTATATTATTGATGTCGACCAGTTTGTTGAAAATGCGAGGGTGATCAAGAAAACTGCAGATGAGTATGGGATCACACTCTATGCGATGACGAAGCAATTTGGACGCAATCCCGTTTTAGCAAAATTGCTGATCGATGAGTTAGGTTATGATGGTATTGTCTGTGTTGATTTCAAAGAAGCACGCCATTATTCAGATCTGGGAATAAATGTTAGTCATGTTGGGCATTTGGTTCAACCACCTACTGGGATAGTCCATGAATTGGTGAGTGTCACCAAACCAGAGATTATAACCGTTTATTCTATTGAAAAGGCCAAGGAGATTTCATCTGCTGCAGTTAATGCGAATGTAGTTCAAAAGATTATGGTCAAGTTTTATCAGCATGGTGACATTATCTATCCCAGTCAGGAGTCTGGATTTTTACTAAGTGAGCTGGATGAGGTTATCCAATCATTGTCAGCACTACCGAATATCGCTATAGCGGGGGTCACTCATTTTCCCAGCTTTCTCTATGATGAAGATAAAGATGTGACCGTGGCCACACATAATTTCAGGACAACGATGATTGCCAAAGAGCAGGCTGAGCGAATGGGTTGCCGGATAACACAGGTCAATGTTCCGTCTTCAACTAGTTGTGAAACAATACCGCTAATTGCCTCACGAGGTGGGACGCATGGCGAACCGGGACATGCTTTGACCGGTACAATTCCATCAAATCAGAATGGGGATCAGCCAGAAAAGATTGCAATGCTTTATTTGAGCGAGATATCTCATCAGCATAACGGAAATAGTTATTGCTATGGTGGTGGATATTATCGGCGTGGACGTATTCGTGGCGCACTGGCAATGGATGGCTCAGATCCACACGGACGCTTCATGCCATTTGTGGCAGGTGATGATGGCAGCATCGATTACCACATCCAGTTGGCGGGAACGTGTCCCGTCGGCACACCCGTTATTATGGCTTTCCGTTCCCAGGTGTTTGTGACCAGGAGTGATGTTGCGCTGGTTTCAGGAATATCGACAGGGACCCCGAAAATCATCGGACTCTATGATTCGCAAGGGCGAGAGTTGTAAGGGAGGGATTATGGCAAGGTTTATTGTTGTCGTCCTCGATGGCTTTGGTATCGGCGAAATGCCGGATGTACTGGCCGAGCGACCACAGGATCACGGTGCCAATACAGCAAGAAAGCTCATTGAGCATTTTTCAGATAAACATCTGCCGACGTTGGCACGGCTTGGATTGTTGAATACGGTGTATCCCGTCAACTCAGTGATGCAACGTAGCCAGGCTGCAAACTGGGGTAAGTCAATGCTGGGCCATGAAGGGTGTGACACCTTTATGGGGCATCAAGAGATCATGGGGACCAAACCGAGAGCACCGCTACAAGCCCCCTTTAGTACATATATCGAAAAGATAGAGGCAGGGTTGATTGCCGCAGGATACCAGGTCAACCGAATATATCGCGATGCGCTTGCCCTACTGGAGGTCAACAGCTGTGTCGTGATCGGGGATAACCTTGAGGCCGAGTTGGGACAGGTTTATAACATTACAGCCAATTTGAACTTGATATCATTCGATGACGTCGTGAAAATCGGAAGAGTAGTCAGGAAATATAATGATGCTGGACGAAACATAGCGTTTGGTGGACTGATTGATTCAATGGATGACATCTATTCAGCCATAGAAACCAAACCAGATAAAAACGGAAACATAGCATTTATTGGGGTCAATGCTCCACGTTCCGGAGCCTATAATAACGGATTTAAGGTTATTCACCTTGGCTATGGAGTTGATCCATCGACACAAGTGCCACACTGTCTTAATCAGGTTGGAATCAAGACGTTCTTATATGGTAAGGTCGCCGATATCGTAGAGAATGAACACGGTGTTTCATATCCAGGAGTAGTCGATACCAATACACTGTTTGATTTATTGCTGCGGGATGTTGTTCGGGAAGATAATGCATTTTTCTGCCTCAATGTTCAGGAAACGGATCTTTCCGGTCACCAACAAAATGCTGAACGTTACTGGAATACGCTCGAGAGAGCTGATGCCGGATTATCAAAGATCTTGGACGTTATGTCCATAAGCGACCTCTTGATTGTTATGGCTGATCATGGCAACGATCCCTTTATCGGACATTCTCTTCATACAAGAGAAATGGTGCCAATATTGTTATTCAGCCATAAATCCAAGGGGCTTGAGTTAGGTGTTCGTGATACCTTATCTGATGTAGGGGCCAGTGTTGCCAAATTCTTTAATGCTCCCATGCCAGAATTTGGCTCGCCTATAAAGATCTAGTTCGACGATATATAAATACTAATT
The DNA here is from genome assembly GCF_040908495.1 of Aeromonas sp. R1-1. Lineage (NCBI taxonomy): Bacteria > Pseudomonadati > Pseudomonadota > Gammaproteobacteria > Aeromonadales > Aeromonadaceae > Aeromonas > Aeromonas sp. R1-1. Next base: position 14,286 of record NZ_JBFODV010000192.1, read on the forward strand.
ATGTTCTTTACACCTCACTTTTTATGTTGGTGAGATAGGCTTATATCATTAATCAGGAGTTGCTCGATGAAACATGGATTAAGTATTCCGTTATTAGGGAGCATATTTTTTGCGACCACGGCATCAGCCTCAACTGGAGGAATGCAGGAATTTCTCGATAGTCTCAGAAATTTTGAGTCCGGTATCAATCCGGCACAGAGCCAGTTTTACCTCGATAATCTGGATAACCCCGTTTATACCTACGCCAAGGTCACCAAACCTGGTCGACTGGTCAGGGACTGCGCCACAGGGACTATGGTGCAAGAACCCACCACGATAAAACAGTATTTTACCAAGCTGGGTCTTGGCAGCATCTATAACGAAAATACCCCGCATGACCCGGGCATGTTCAAGTTGATGCAGTATAGCTCGATGAACGCGTGGGGATTTGTCGGGTATCAACTGGGTGAGGCGGTAATGATAGATGCTGGCTATTACAGTCCGCCGACAGTACAGATTGCAGGTAAGGAATACGACAGCTTTTATATGTTTGTGCCCGATTCGACCTGGATAGGTTGTAAAACTGAGGCGCTGGCTGAAATCCCGGGATCAGGCGGTAATCAGGTGTACGTAACGGATATTAACCGCTGGCAAGGGCATTTTATCGGCAAGAACGGGGTCAACAATTTCACCGATTTCATCAAGCCCGATAAACAGGAGCTGGTGATCCGGGATGTCATGCACTTCAACTACAAGGTCATCAGCAAGCTCCTACAAGATGCCAATATGACCTGGGCACAGGCCTTGTCGAAAAGCTGGACCGATACGGATGATAACGGGCAGCAGGTAACGGTCAAGGCAACTATGTCCGGTATCCTGGCCGCTGCTCACTTGCGTGGAGCGTGGGGAACCGCCGAGCTGTTGACCAAAGACAAGATCACGTGTGACGAGCAGGGAACTTGTATCACCAAATATGTGCATAAGTTTGGCGGTTACAACACGCTGTTTGATGTACCGGGTGACAGCGTCACTCAAGGCTCCCCTTACGATGAAGTTCTGATGGCGGGGTGGGGGAATGACACCGTTATCTTGGGGGGTGGCAAAAACCAGCTGCTACTCAATGAGCAGAAGGGCTCTATCACCACGGTTACCGACTTTGTTATCGGCAAGGATAAGATCGTGCTACGTGGCTGGTCCGGCGAATCACCTCTGGCGTCCATGGTGGTCACTCAGGGGAAAAATGGCGCTGAAATAGATGTGGCCGGACAAAAAATCATTCTGAACAACATCAATGCTGGCGATGTACTGGCCAATCCTTCACAAGTGATCATTCAGTCTATGGTGTACACGCTGGCGTGGAATTCAGGCAAGCAGGTCGTCGCCCAGTTTGATCCCAAGGTGGATCGTATCGAGGGTTCGTCGGGGATTGGGTTCAAGCATCTCAAAGCTTATGAGACTAGCTCTTCGGTGGTGATTGGTCCCCAAGCCGATGACGGCGGCATTTATGCTTCGTATGAGCTGATGGGGTTGACGTTGGCCGACCTGTCGCCTGATATGTTCCTCAACGTGACCGGCAGCTTTGATCGTCTGGGTTTTATCGTGCCGCTTGATCACAAAACCTGGGGCTGGAATATGTCGCTGGTGGTGAACAGCTTCAATCCGCAAAAAACGGTGCTGACCGTTCCAAGCAATCAGCCAGTGCCATTTTCTGCTGTAAAGTTGACTCAAAATGGTGCCAACACCGAGCTGACCTTGCTCGAGCCGTTTGCAAAGGGTGACAAGAAGATCGTTATCCTGCGCAATACCGATGTGAAGAGTCTCTCTGAACGTAACTTCTCCGGCTTCAGCGGTCAGTACAAAGAGGTAACGATCGATATTCCCGTGATGTTTGACATTCGTGCCAGTGTCGTCGGCATCGGTGGCACTATCTCTCCTGCACCGGATACTGCAGGTATTATTCAGGCAAAAGGGGGAAGTGCACTGACAGTCGCGTTCATTCCTGATCCCGGATATCGAGTGAAGAGTATCACCGTCGATGGCGCGGCCCAGCCGGTGGCGAGCGCTTATACCTTCCCCAGCTTGGCGGCCAATCACCGCCTTGAAGTGAGCTTCGAGAAGGGTAGTGCCTGTCCGGACTCCTGGAACAGCACTCAGGTGTACAACACCGGTGACAAGGCGACCTATGTCGGCAACATCTATGAGGCCAAGTGGTGGAACACCAATAACCAGCCGGACCAAGGTGGTCCTTGGAAGCTGCTAGGCGCTTGTCAGTAAAGTGTGTGCTGACACGTGACCCTAATGCGGTCGCTTCTTATCTAATAAAAATTCCCGAGCATTGCTCGGGAATTTTTCTTTTGAATTTCATTCCCTTTACCCGTTGTTACTCTTGTGTCTGTCAGCCGAGCTGAGTTGTGTCAGCAAATCCGCACTCTTGAGCTTGAAGGTACAGCCTTGCTGGATGAGCTCCTCCTGATTTGCCAGCACCAGCGGGTAGAGCAGGGGATGCTGCTGGTGTTCGCCGTTATAGCTCACCTGCATCCGCTCCAATGCGTAGTGCATCAAAGGGATGCGCTGGTTAATCAACTGCTTGTTCCCTGTCATGGTATTGTCTCTGGCAATGATTGCCTGCTGACCCTCGCTGAGGCCTGGATTGGGAACGACTACAGCTGTCACCTGAGTGTTCCACTCTAGCTCCTGCTCCCGGCCGTGAGGGGAGGCATCCAGCGGATCCCGTCATAGATCAGAGTGTGAGGCACGATATTGCGGCCACATCCCCGAATAGCTGCCCCGTGGCGCGTGGTAGCTGGCGGCGCAAGTCACGCAATCAGCTGGGCCATGCCAGTTGGCTGGATGTAGTGGAGGCAGCCCTCTGGTGCTTCTGGCATGGGGACGATTCTGCCAGCGGCGAGGTATTGCTCGGCGTACTGCTGGGGCGGGGTGAGCGAGTGCGGCTTGTTTATGGTCTGTTGGTGGGGGCTTTCTACATGGGTGAGCTTTTCAGGCTCGAGTTAGGTTGTTTGAATTATTCAGCAAGTGATTTAAATATAATAGAAAAATGAACTTCTGCAGTTTATGTTCACGAACTTCTGCATGTGGTTTTTCAAATATGAAACAGCTGGACAGGTCAGGCTTGGCTCTATTACGGACATTGTTTCCCAGATCGATACCGCTTGAATGGAACTAACTGAGGACTTGGTGATCCATCCTCTTCAAGTCTGCATTATGGGCACGTCGCTTCATCCCATCACCAACTGGCCTCAATACAACAAGTTTTTGATTAATCGTGGTTCACTCACCTTTTTGGTTGATACCGAGGCCATGCTCAACAGGTTTCACCAAGACCATCACGGGCTACGGGGTCGCAGCCAGCTCTACAGCGACCAGAGCATCTGCACCTTTGATGCTCAAGGGGAATTTCAGCCTCACTCTGCTGGCCACTCAGGGAGTACTCTACTCCTTGTGCGCGGCCGCTGTGTCTGCCGGACTATAGCGGTGCCAGCAAGCGGGTAAGCACGGTGACAGAGGCTTATCGACAGCCCCCAAAGGAAGGCATTACCGACCTGGTTATCGATTCAACCGGGCTGAAGGTGTTTGGCGAAGGCGAGTGGAAGGTCAGAAAACACGGCGCCGAGAAGCGGAGAGTGTGGCGCAAGTTGCATCTGGCGATAGACCCGGCCACTAACAATATCGTGGCAGCACAAGTCTCGTTGGAAAATGTCCATGATACCGAGATGTTGCCTACCTTGCTCAACCCATTTCGGTTCAAGTTGGGATGTGTTTATGCGGATGGTGCCTATGACAGCAAAGCCAGCTATAAGCTGATAGCGTGCATTTCTTTTGCAATAAAAAGCCCCACCAATCTGATTGGCGGGGCTTTTGCTATTTGGAGTTGAGCATTGAATCGCGGCAAGGATCAGAGCGCGGGCAGCATTCCAAGGCTGACGCTGATCTGGACGCCGACAATCAGCACGCCCATGGCGGCGGCCACTCCCAGCGCCACCACGCCACCCGGGGCGCGGTAGTGGTGGGCGGGAGCCTGTTTGCGGCTCTGCCACACCAGCGCTACCGGCAGCAGTACCGCGAGGATGGCCAGCGCAATGGCAGCGTAGCCGAGCGCCATGATAAAGCCCTGCGGGAAGTAGAGGGCAAACAGCAATGGCGGCACGAAGGTGATAAGGCCAGTCTGGGTGCGGCCCTGCCAGTTGTCCTTGCGGCGGGTCACCTTGGCCATAAAGTCGAACAGTCCCAGCGTCACCCCGAGGAAGGAGGTGGCGAGTGCCAGATCGGCAAACAGGTGCATCGCCTGATTAAACGCAGGCCAGCTCACCAGCTTGCCGACGTTGGCCAGCAGGCTGTCCAGCGCGCCGCCGGTTTGCAGCAGGGCTTGCTGGCCGAGCAGACCGAGGATTGCCACCTGCCACAGCACATAGAGGATCAGCGGCAGGGCAGAGCCCCAGACAAAGACCCGGCGCAGCTGCTTGGGGCAGTCACCGAGGTAGAGCATCACGCTTGGAATGGAGCCGTGAAAGCCGAACGAGGTGAAGATGACCGGCAGGCCCGCCAGCAACAGGCCCTGACCCAGCGGCATCGAGAGCAGATGCTGCCCTTCGGTGCGGGGCAGCAGCAACGCCAGCACCACCACCATGATCACCAGTTTGACGGTGAACATCAGCCGGTTGAGGTAATCCACCGAGCGGGTGCCGACACAGACCATGCCGCCAAACAGCAGGGTAAAGGCCCAGGCGGCCTGCTCTTGGCTGAGGGTCATGCCCGCATCGGCCAGCGCCTGTGCCAGCAGGCTGCTACCGCCGCTGATGTAAGCGGAGGCCAGCGAGTAGAACAGCATCAGGATACAGAAGGAGGCGATGCGCTTGCCCCATGGGCCGAGCAGATGGTCCGCCAGTTGGTGCAGGTACCACTTGCCGGTGGCAAGGCTCGCTTCCACCTGCAGCATGGCGGTGAAGGCCATCAGGGCCCAGAGGCCGACCATCAACATCAGGGTGGCGGGGCCGCCGAGGGAGGAGGAGGCCAGCGGCAGGGCCAGCATGCCGGCACCTATGGTGGTGCCGGCAATCAACAGGGTACAACCCAGAGTTTTGGTATTCATGTTATCCATCCGAACGTAGCGGTGTCAGTGCAAACAGACGATGTCAGCATTAACGTCAACAAAAGGGGGCCGATTGGCGTTATCAGAAGGTGCCTCCGGTGATAGGGCCGGAGGCTAGCAATATCGGAACGGGAACATCTGTACCTAAAACCTGTCAGTTGTAAAATATGGTTGCCACGTTAGCGGATCAAAATAGCGGAAACAACCCCTTTTATACGGATCTTGTGCTGGCTTGTGGCAATAAGTGGAAATAAATGATGACAGCGGTAGCTAATTGCAGAAAAAAGCACCGAAAAAATGACTGGCAGGGGCTCATTGATACAGGTCAGCCAAGTGGTTGCAGCACGGATGGGGGAGTGCCTTGTCGTGGCGTTGGCGTTTAGTTGCGGGGTGAAAGGAGTGTGGAGGCCGGTTGTTTAGTCGGCCAGACGGTAGAGAAAGCAAAACGGGCGGGTAGGGTTGTGGGGAAAAACAATAAGGCTGCCAATCCTGGCAGCCTTATTGTCATCTGTTCGTTTTACCCACCCATTGACAGCAAATCGGGTCTGCTGCGGTCAGGTTAGCGGCGGCGCTTGAGGGTGCGGCTCACATAGTGCAGACCGCTCTGGTATTCGCCGTTCACCGCCTTGAGTGCCAGCTCCAGCGCCTGGCTCGCCAGCGCGTCGTGCTGCTGGGGCAGGGAGTTGATGCCAAAGGGGAGGAAGTCGAGCAGCCGATCGTCGCCGAAGGTGGCCATGGCAAGCTGGCTCATATCGATCTCTTGTTCCAATAGATAGTCCAGCACCCCCTCCATCAGGATATAGGAGGTAGTGATCAGTGCCTCGGGCAACTGGCCCAGCTGCTGGTGCAGATCTTTGATCAGGCGATGCCCCTCAAGGCGGGAGAAGTGATCTCCCTCGCACAGGTGGCGAGCCGCGCTGTGACTGGTGACCGCCTGCTCGAAACCGGCTTTGCGCTCCTGACTGATCGTCAGCTCAGGCAGTGCAGTGATCAAGGCGATATGGCGGATGGCCGGGGTGAGCAGGGAGGCGGTGAGGTCATAGCTCGCCTTCTCATTTTCACTGGCGACGGTGACGAAGCGATCGGCCGCCATGCTCCGGTCGATGGCAAGGATCTGCACCCCCTGCGCCTGCTGGTTGCCATAGAAGGGATCGTCCGGCGGCAGGCAGCTGGCCACCAGCAGGGCATCCACATGGCGGCTCACCAGCATCTGGGCCAGCTCTTTTTCGGTGGCAGGATCATCTTCCGAGCAGACGATGAGCAGCTGATAGCCCTGCGCCCGCGCCCCCTGTTCCAGCCGTTTGGCCAGCTTGGCGTAACTGGCGTTCTCAAGGTCGGGCAGGATAAAGCCGAGGGTCTTGGTCTGGCCGCCACGCAGGGAGGCGGCGCGGCTGTCCGGCTGATAGTTATGGGCGGTGACAACGGCCATCACCTTGTCGCGGGTGGCCTGACTGATGCGGTATTGATCGGCCTTGCCATTGATCACATAGCTTGCCGTGGTGCGCGAGACACCGGCGAGGGCGGCGATTTCATCCAGTTTCATCATATTGGCTCTGTTTGAGTTGCAAGGCCCACGGTCACTGCCGGGTGAGGGCACCGAAAAGTGTGCGCGGGATCATATCATTGAAAAGCACTCTTTGTGGGTACTTGATCAATTCGCTGAAACGATTCAGTCTGAGTGTAAGTGAAACGATTCAGCCTGTCAGCAGCGAAGAGACCCAGTGGCCTGAAAATCGGGCCCCGATCACAGTGAACCGCGATCGGGTCTATTGTCAGCTGGCGAGTTACCCGAATGTTCAATTGTGACGTACCGGCGTGGCCGGAACCTGATGGAGAGTCTCTATGTTGAAGTTGGCGCGAGAGCAGATCTTGCTGGGGCAGTCGGTGGCGACCAAGTCGGACGCCATTGCCCTGCTGGCAGGCAAACTGACCGAAGCCGGTCTGGTGGAAGCGGGCTATGTGGATGGGATGCTGGCCCGTGAAGTGCAGCATGCCACCTATCTTGGCAGCGGCATCGCCATTCCCCACGGCACCACCGACACCCGTCATCTGGTGAAGAGCACCGGCGTCATGGTGGCCCAGTTCCCCAATGGTATCGAGTGGGAGGAGGGGCAGATCGCCTACGTCGCCATCGGCATCGCCGCCAAGTCAGACGAACATCTGGGCATTTTGCGCCAGCTCACCCATGTGCTGGGTGACGAGCAGGCGGCAGCTCAGCTCAAAGAGGCCACCGATGCCGACACCATCATCAACATCCTGACTGGCGCCACTGCCGCGAAAGAGGTGCAATACCTGACCCTAGCTGACTTCCCGGCCGATGATGGCGACCAACTGCTGCTGGGAGCAGCCGCCCGCGCCAAATCGGCGGGCTGGGGCGATGCCGCCATGGTAAGCGCCCTGTTGGCAAGCGATCCCGCCTATCTGGGCGAGGGAATCTGGCTGGCGCGAGCCAATGTTCAGCAAACAGCATCGGCCCAGACCGGCTGGGTGCTGGCTACCCCGAGTAGCCCCCTCATGACAGGGGATCTGCCGGTCAACGCCATGCTGCTGTTGTGCGCCGCAGATAGCAGTCATCTGCCGCAACTGGAGAATCTGGCCAAACTGGCGGCTGCCGGTCAACTTGCCACTCTTGCGGGCGGCGAGGGACTGGCCATGCTGCAAGCGGGCCCCGCGAGCGGTCTTTCCGAAACCTTCACCATCATCAACCCCCACGGTCTGCACGCCCGCCCGGGCGCCATGCTGGTCAAGGTGGCCAAAGAGTTTGAATCCGACATCCGGGTTGCCAATCTGGATGGCAGCGGCGAGGCAGTCTCCGCCAAGAGCCTGATGAAGGTGATCGGCCTTGGGGTCAAGTGCGGGCATCGTCTGTCGTTTCGCGCCGAAGGGGCAGATGCCGAAGCGGCTCTCAAGGGGATCGGTGAGGCCATCGCCGCTGGTCTCGGCGAGGGGGCGCATTGATGAAAATTGTTACCATTACCCTTAACCCCGCCCTAGATCTCACCACTCGTCTAGAGGCAATGAGCCTGGGCGAGGTGAATCTGGTGAGCGAAGCCAACCTGCGTGCCGCCGGCAAGGGGATCAACGTCGCCATGGTGCTCAAAGATCTTGGCAGAGACGTGGGCGTCACAGGCTGGCTGGGCGCTGACAATGAGCAGAGCTTTGTCTCCCTGTTTGCAGAGCGGACGCTTGATGATCACTTTGTCCGTGTCGTGGGCAGCACCCGCATCAACGTCAAGATCTCCGAACAGTCCGGTCGGGTTACCGATCTCAACTTGCCGGGGCTCACCATCCAGCAAGGGGAAGTGAGCGCGCTGGAGCAGGCCATCGACAAATTGGCTCCTCACGCCGAGTGGTTCGTGCTGGCGGGCAGCCTGCCCAAAGGGGTGGCCCCCGATTACTGCGCCCATCTGATCCGCCTGCTCAAGGCCAAGGGCAAGCAGGTGATCTTTGATTGCAGCGGTGCAGCCTTAAGCGAAGGGATCAAGGCGGCGCCGACCTTGGTCAAACCCAATCTGGAGGAGCTGAGCCAGTGGGCGGGCCGCCCCATCAAGACCCTGAGCGAGCAGGCCGAGTGTGCCCGCGCGCTGCAGGCAAGCGGCATCCCCAACGTGGTGATCTCCAACGGCGCTGATGGCCTTATCTGGTTTGCCACAGATGCCGTTTGGCAAGCCATTCCACCGCGGATGCAGGTGGTCAGCACGGTTGGTGCTGGCGACTCCCTGGTGGCCGGTCTTGCCCATGGTCTGAGCCTTGGCTGGGCGCCGGAGCAGACCCTGCGGCTGGCCACCGCCGTCTCGGCCTTGGCGGTCAGTCAGGTGGCGGTCGGCTTTGACGATATCGATGTGCTCAACCCCTTGCTTGAACAGGTGCGCGTAGAGCGTCTGGATGAGCTGGCACCGGTTCAATGCAATACCCCCTCAATGGAAAACTCAGGAGATGCCCAATGAAAGCAATCTTGGTTACGGCTTGCCCTGCGGGCATTGCCACCAGCTTTCTCGCTGCAAAACGGATAGAACAGCAGGCCAAACTGGCTGGCTGGGAACTCACCCTCGACGTCGGCTCCAGCGTGCAACCGCGCCAGATCCCCTCAAAAGAGCAGATTGCCGCCGCCGACCTGGTGCTGGTTGTCGCCAGTGCCCCGGTGGATCTCGCTGCCTATGATGGCAAGCGGGTCTATCAGGGCAGCATGGATCTCGCCCTGCAAGGTCCGGCTGCCTTGCTGGAAGCTGCAACCAGCGGCGCCAGCCTCTATCGCCATCAAGCCGCGCCTGCTGCCGCCAAATCGACCGCCGCTGGCAAGCGTATCGTGGCAGTGACCGCCTGTCCGACCGGGGTGGCCCACACCTTTATGTCGGCAGAAGCGCTGGAGACCATGGCCAAACAGCTGGGTTATCAGATCCGCGTCGAGACCCAAGGCTCGGTCGGTGCCCAGAACGCTCTGACCGCCGAGGAGATTGCGGCTGCCGATCTGGTGTTCCTCGCCACCGATATCGAGGTGGACATGGCCCGTTTTGACGGTAAGCCGGTCTATCGTACCAGCACGGGCGCGGCGCTCAAGAAAACCCGCGCCGAGCTCGACAAGGCGTGGAACGAGGCGACACTCTATCGCCACAGTGGTGCCAGCCAGCCCAAGAAAGAGGAAAAAGCCGGCCCCTACAAGCACCTGTTGACCGGCGTCTCCTTCATGCTGCCCATGGTGGTGGCGGGCGGCCTTATCATCGCGCTCTCGTTCGTATTCGGTATCGAAGCGTTCAAGGTGGAAGGCACTCTGGCCGCCGCGCTGATGAAGATCGGTGGTGGCTCAGCCTTCGCCCTGATGATCCCGGTGCTGGCCGGTTACATTGCCTACTCCATCGCTGACCGCCCGGGTCTCGCTCCCGGCATGATCGGCGGTATGCTGGCAAGCTCGCTGGGCGCCGGTTTCCTCGGCGGTATCGTGGCCGGTTTCCTGGCCGGTTACAGCGCCAAATACCTGAGCGACAAGGTGCGCCTGCCGACCACTCTGGAAGCGCTCAAGCCCATCCTGATCATTCCGCTCTTTGCCAGCCTCTTTACCGGTCTGGTGATGATCTATGTGGTGGGTGGCCCGGTGGCCGGCATCATGAATGCCATGACCGAGTTCCTCAACAACATGGGCTCTGCCAACGCCGTGCTGCTGGGCGTCATCATCGGCGCCATGATGTGCTTCGACATGGGCGGCCCGGTCAACAAGGCGGCCTACGCCTTCGGTGTCGGCCTGCTGGCCTCCAAAACCTACGCCCCGATGGCTGCGGTGATGGCCGCTGGTATGGTGCCGGCACTGGGGATGGGGATCGCGACCTTCCTGGCTCGCACCAAGTTCATCAAGGCGGAGCAGGAAGCGGGCAAAGCCTCCTTCGTGCTGGGCCTGTGCTTTATCTCTGAGGGCGCCATCCCGTTTGCCGCCAAGGATCCGATGCGGGTCATCCCGGCCTGCATGGTCGGCGGTGCCCTGACCGGGGCGCTCTCCATGCTGTTCGGCTGTGAGCTGATGGCTCCCCACGGCGGTCTGTTCGTGCTCTTTATCCCGCACGCCATCAGCAACGTCATGATGTATATCGTGGCGATTGCGGCAGGCTCGCTGCTGACCGGTGTCTCCTACGCCATGCTCAAGCGCGGCGAAGAGCAGGCGAAACTGGCCACGGCATAAGCCTTGCCACCCGGCAACACGTCATAACCAAGAGCGGCCTGCGTGCCGCTTTTTGTTTTGCTGGTGATATAGGTGAGTTGTGAGGTGGGGATTGCAGGTAGGCTGAGTTTAAAAATCCCAGCCGGGCTGTGCTTGCGGTTCATTGGGCGCGCCTTCCTGTGCCTTGCGGCGGGCAGCCTCGACCCGGCGTTTGCGATCCCGGCACAGGCGCATCACCTCTTGTTGCTGGGCAGGGGTCATGGTGAGCCAGTTGAAACGCTCTTCGCGATTGCGCAGGCACCCCTTGCAGTAGCCCTTGTTGTTCACTTCGCAGACCCCGATGCAGGGGCTCTGCAGCGGGAATATTTCGAGCTGTTCCATCCATCACCTCGCACATCTTGTCACCTTGTTATAACCCAGCGGATCCCCTTTGGAGAAATCCTGCTTCAAGTGATTGATGTCGTTTGCTTTCCCCCTGCAAATTTGGCATCTTCCCCGCCGAGCATGGCTCTTGGCGTTATATGAGGACATATGAACAAACACGCGTACTGGCTGACCGCCGCAGTGCTGGGACTGGCCGGTTGTGCGGGCAACTCTGACAAAGCAAAAGTGCCCAAAAAACAGACCGACAACAGATGCTTTCTTAACTGCGAGGTGCCGGAAAATCTGGGCAAGCAGTATCTGGACGGAACCTTGCCAGAGGATCTGGTGAGGGTGGAGCGAGTCAATAGCCGTGCGCATGCCGACTACAGCAAGTTTGGCCCGCAAAGCAGACTGGTATTGGAGCGCTCCGGCAAAATGACCCGCCGTTATGGCGAGCTCTATCACCAGCTCTCCCGCTGGGTCGCGGGCGGTGGCAACCCTGCCGACATCACCCGTTACGGTATCAGCCTGGCTCAGCTGGGCGGTGCTGATCGCATGGGTAACGTGCTCTTTACCGGTTACTACTCGCCGGTGCTGGAAGTGCGCCACCGCCCGGATGCCAAGTACAAATATCCCATCTATGCCATGCCCAAATGTGGCGGTCGCTGTCCGACTCGGGCCGAGATCCATCAGGGGGCCCTGGCCAACCGCGGGCTGGAGCTGGGTTACAGCAAATCCCTTATCGACAACTTCCTGATGGATGTGCAGGGCTCGGGCTTTGTCCACTACGGGGATGACGATCGGCTGCAGTATCTGGGCTACAGCGGCAAGAACGGCCACGGTTACGTGAGTATCGGTCGGGTACTGATCGACCGCGGTGAAGTGCCCAAAGAGCAGATGTCGATGAAGGCCATCAAGGAGTGGGCCAACCGACAGCCGGAGGAGAGCGTCAAGGAGCTGGTGGAGCAGAACCCCTCCTATGTCTTCTTCGAGCGCCGCCCGACCAACGACGTGATCGGTGCTGCCGGTATTCCGCTACTGCCGATGGCGGCCGTTGCCGCCGACAAGACCCTGCTGCCGATGGGGACCCCGATCCTCGCTGAAGTTCCCTTGCTCGACAAAGAGGGCAACTGGACCGGCAAGCACCAGCTGCGGCTGTTGATTGCGCTGGATGTGGGCGGGGCGGTGAAGAAGGGGCACCTCGATCTCTACCACGGCATGGGCGAGAAGGCTGGCGTCGCAGCCGGTCACTACAAGCACTTCGGCCGGGTCTGGAAACTGGGCCTGCACCACGGGCCGACTGCCGCTCCCTGGTTGTAATCCTCTGAGGGTTCGCGCGTCTGTCATCGGGCGCCCGAGCAATGTAAAGAGACAAAAAAAGCCGCCGGATTGCTCCGGCGGCTTTCTATTTTGTGCGAGTTGCCAGTCTGTGGCTGCGTCAGCT
>NZ_JBFODV010000193.1:0-24179 GCF_040908495.1 Aeromonas sp. R1-1
GCAGTTGAGGCAGTTGAGGCAGTTGAGGCAGTTGAGGCAGTTGAGGCAGTTGAGGCAGTTGAGGCAGTTGAGGCAGTTGAGGCAGTTGAGGCAGTATCAGAATGGATTAAAAGAAAAGCCGGGACAAGCCCGGCTTTTTCTTTATCACTCAGCAGCTGCTTCAGCAGCGGCCGGGCGGTCTACCAGCTCAATATAAGCCATAGGGGCGTTGTCGCCTGCACGGAAACCGCATTTCAGAATGCGAGTATAACCGCCGGCGCGCTCCAGGTAGCGCGGGCCCAGTTCATTGAACAGCTTAGCCACGATCGCGTTATCGCGAGTACGGGCAAATGCCAGGCGACGATTAGCAACGCTATCAGTCTTGGCAAGGGTGATCAGCGGTTCAACTACACGACGCAGCTCTTTTGCCTTAGGCAGAGTCGTCTTGATGATCTCATGACGAACCAGGGAGCTGGCCATGTTGCGGAACATTGCCTGACGATGGCTGCTGTTCCGGTTCAGTTGACGACCACTCAAACGATGGCGCATGACCTTATCCTTCTAACTAAATCTGTGAAACCCGTAATCTGGATTACTCGTCAGCGATGCTGGCGGGCGGCCAGTTCTCAAGGCGCATGCCAAGAGACAGACCACGGGAGGCCAACACGTCCTTGATCTCAGTCAGGGACTTCTTACCGAGGTTAGGAGTCTTAAGCAACTCAACTTCGGTACGCTGTACCAGATCACCAATATAGTGGATAGCTTCTGCCTTCAGACAGTTCGCAGAACGAACTGTCAGCTCCAAATCATCGACAGGACGTAGCAGAATCGGATCAAACTCGGGTTTCTCTTCTTTCTTCTCGGGCACGCTGACATCGCGCAGATCCACGAAAGCTTCCAGTTGCTCGGCCAGAATAGTGGCAGAACGACGGATGGCTTCTTCAGGATCCAGGGTACCATTGGTCTCCATGTCGATGACCAGCTTGTCCAAGTCGGTACGCTGTTCCACACGTGCTGCCTCAACATTGTAGGCAATACGAACGATGGGGCTGAACGCGGAGTCCAGCAGCAGGCGACCAATCGGGCGCTCTTCGTCATCGTTGTGAACACGAGCAGAAGCAGGCACATAACCACGACCGCGCTGAACTTTCAGGCGCATGCTGATTTCAGCATTGGCACCAGTCAGGTGGCAGATTACGTGCTCCGGGTTTACGATCTCGACTTCATCACCGTGAGTGATATCACCAGCGGTAACGGGGCCTGTTCCAGACTTGGTCAGGGACAGAGTTACCTCGTCCTTGCCTTCCAGCTTCACAGCGATACCTTTCAGGTTGAGCAGGATTTCAAGAATGTCTTCCTGTACACCTTCTTTGCTGCTGTACTCATGCAGTACCCCGTCAATTTCGACTTCAGTAACTGCACAACCGGGCATAGATGACAGCAAAATACGACGCAGGGCGTTGCCCAGCGTGTGACCAAAGCCACGCTCGAGTGGCTCAAGAGTCACTTTCGCATGAGTCGGGCTAACTTGCTCGATGTCAACTAGCCGCGGTTTAAGAAAATCTGTTACAGAACCCAGCATTGTGTCCTCTCTTTAGAAGCTAGCTTTACTTGGAGTAAAGCTCGACGATCAGCTGTTCGTTAATGTCGGCAGACAGGTCGGAACGCTCTGGCAGACGCTTGAAAGCACCTTCCATTTTAGCGGCGTCAACCTCTACCCAAGTCGGCTTCTCACGCTGACCAGCAACTTCCAGGGAAGCTTTGATACGCGCTTGCTTCTTAGCCTTCTCACGAACGCAGATCACGTCCTCAGGGGAAACCTGGAAAGAAGGAATGTTCACAACGCGACCGTTTACCATGATGGCCTTGTGGCTCACCAGCTGACGAGATTCAGCACGGGTAGCGCCGAAGCCCATACGGTAAACAACGTTGTCCAAACGACCTTCCAGCAGCTGCAACAGGTTTTCACCGGTGTTACCCTTTTGACGGGCAGCGTCGCGGTAGTAGTTGCGGAACTGTTTTTCCAATACGCCGTAGATACGACGAACTTTTTGTTTCTCGCGCAGCTGAACACCGTAGTCGGACAGACGCGCTTTACGCGCACCGTGCTGACCAGGGGCGGTGTCAATCTTGCACTTAGAATCAATCGCACGAACACCTGACTTCAGGAAGAGGTCGGTGCCCTCACGACGGCTAAGCTTAAGCTTAGGACCGATATATCTTGCCATCTTCTTTCTCCAACAATCCTAGACCAAGTAGCTACAGCGTTATACGCGGCGCTTCTTGGGAGGACGACAACCGTTGTGCGGGATCGGAGTCACATCAGTAATGTTAGTGATGCGGAAACCAGCCGCGTTCAGGGCGCGGATGGAAGACTCACGACCGGGACCCGGACCTTTGACCATGACTTCCAGGTTCTTGACGCCATATTCTTTGGCCATCTCACCAGCGCGCTCGGCAGCTACCTGAGCAGCGAACGGGGTGGACTTACGAGAACCACGGAAACCGGAACCACCAGAAGTAGCCCAAGACAGAGCATTGCCCTGACGGTCAGTAATGGTCACGATTGTGTTGTTGAAAGATGCATGAACGTGCGCAATACCGTCGCTCACTTGCTTTTTAACGCGCTTGCGAGCACGAGTCGGAGTTTTAGCCATTTTCTACCTTCCCGTTACTTCTTGATAGCCTTGCGCGGACCCTTACGGGTACGAGCGTTGGTCTTGGTACGTTGACCACGAACAGGCAGGCTACGACGGTGACGCAAACCACGGTAGCAACCCAGATCCATCAATCGCTTGATGTTCATGGAAATCTGACGACGCAGGTCACCTTCAACGGTGAATTTACCTACTTGTTCACGCAGACTCTCGATCTGAGCTTCGTCCAGGTCTTTAATTTTCACATTCTCAGCGATACCGGCTGCGGCACAGATGGCCTTGGAGCGGGTACGACCGACGCCATAAATCGCAGTCAAAGCGATGACTGCATGCTTATGGTCAGGAATGTTAATGCCAGCGATACGGGCCACTATTCACTCCTACATATAGTAGATTACGACCACCACAAAGCCCGTGAGCGGATACGTGGCGGTCAACCAATACACAACAAAAGTTGGCTGGCTATATTAGCCAGCACAACTATTTGTTGCAAGTACTAACCGTAAAAAATTAGCCTTGGCGCTGTTTATGCTTTGGCTCGCTGCAAATCACACGCACCACACCGTGACGCTTGATGATTTTGCAGTTACGGCAGATTGCCTTAACGGAAGCACGAACTTTCATTGCTTAACTCCGTAACTACGCCGACCTTTAGCGGCCGTAGCCCTTCAGGTTGGCCTTCCTCAGGACGTCGCCATATTGATGAGACATCATATGGGTTTGTACCTGAGCCATGAAGTCCATGATAACTACCACAATAATCAGCAGCGAAGTGCCACCGAAGTAGAACTGTACGTTCCAGGCAGTCATCAAGAACTGGGGTACCAGACAGATAAAGGTTATATAGAGCGCACCTGCCAATGTCAGGCGAGTCATAACCTTATCGATGTAACGTGCTGTCTGCTCGCCCGGGCGAATCCCCGGGATAAAGGCTCCACTCTTCTTCAGATTATCTGCTGTCTCGCGGGGGTTGAACACCAGCGCGGTATAGAAGAAGCAGAAGAAGATAATGGCTGCTGCATACAGCATCTCGTAAAGCGGTTGACCCGGCTGCAGGACCATAGAGACCTGTTGCAGGATATCAGCTACTTTACCCTCGCCCTGACCAAACCAAGAGGTAATGGTCCCCGGGAAGAGGATGATACTGGATGCGAAAATCGCAGGAATCACACCAGCCATATTCACTTTCAACGGCAGGTGTGTGCTTTGCGCGGCAAATACCTGGCGGCCTTGTTGACGCTTGGCATAGTTAACGACGATACGACGCTGACCACGCTCCACGAACACCACAAAGTAAGTCACTGCGAAAACAATCAAGCCCAGCAACAACAACAGCAGGATGTGCAATTCCCCTTGACGTGCCTGTTCGGCCGTAGCGCCAATGGCATGCGGCAGACCAGCAACGATACCTGTGAAAATAATCAACGAGATACCATTACCAATCCCACGCTCGGTAATCTGCTCACCCAACCACATCAAAAACATGGTACCGGTGACCAGACTCACAACCGCTGTGAAATAGAAGCCTAGACCCGGATTAGTCACGAGTCCATGCATCATATTCGGCAGACCGGTTGCAATACCAATGGCCTGGAAAGTTCCCAAAACCAGCGTGCCCCAACGGGTATATTGGCTAATCTTGCGACGGCCGGATTCACCTTCTTTCTTGAGTTCAGCAAGAGCGGGGTGAACCACTGTCAGCAGCTGGATAATGATCGATGCCGAAATGTACGGCATGATCCCCAACGCAAGAATAGAAGCACGCGAGAGTGCACCACCACTGAACATGTTGAACATCTCAATGATGGTGCCCTTCTGTTGCTGGAACAACTCGGCCAGTACGGCGGCGTCAATACCAGGAATCGGCACATAAGAGCCTGCACGGAAAACGATAATCGCCCCGAGAACGAAGAGCAGACGGCTCTTCAGTTCACTCAGACCACCCTGTGCTTTAACATCCAATCCTGGTTTCTTAGCCATTGTACTGATTATTCCTCGATTTTACCGCCAGCGGCCTCGATGGCTGCGCGTGCACCTTTGGTGACGGACAGACCACGAACGGTCACAGCACGGTCAATGTTGCCTGACAGAACAACTTTAGCGAACACGATGTTCTTAGTAACAACACCGGCTTGCTTCAGAGTGCTCAGGTCGACCACATCACCTTCTACCAGGGCGATTTCGTTCAGACGCACTTCGGCAGAAACCAAAGATTTGCGAGAGAAGAAACCGAACTTCGGCAGACGGATTTTCAAAGGCATCTGGCCGCCTTCGAAACCGTTGCGAACTTTGCCGCCACCGGAACGAGAGGTTTGGCCTTTAACACCACGACCACCAGTCTTGCCCAGGCCGGAGCCGATACCACGACCACGACGTTGTTTTTCAGGCTTGGAACCAGCGGCCGGAGACAGAGTGTTCAGACGCATGCTTAGCCCTCCACCTTAACCATGTAATAAACCTGGTTGATCATGCCGCGTACGCAAGGAGTATCTTCCAGCTCAACGGTGTGACCAATGCGACGCAGACCCAGACCACGCAGAGTCGCCTTGTGCTTTGGCAGACGGCCGATAGAGCTGCGAGTTTGAGTTACTTTTACAGTGTTAGCCATGTCGCATTACCCCAGAATTTCTTCAACGCGCAGACCACGCTTGGCAGCGATCTGTTCCGGTGATTGACCGTGAACCAGAGCGTCTACAGTAGCGCGAACAACGTTGATTGGGTTGGTGGAACCGTAGGTCTTGGCCAGCACGTTGTGGATACCGGCAACTTCCAGAACAGCACGCATAGCGCCGCCTGCAATGATACCAGTACCTTGGGAGGCCGGCTTCATGAACACGGTGGAGCCAGAGTGAACACCACGCACCGGGTGGTGCAGAGTGCCGTTGTTCAGCTCAACCTTGTTCAGGTTACGCTTAGCCTGTTCCATTGCTTTTTGAATAGCAGCCGGAACTTCACGGGCTTTACCGTAACCGTAACCTACACGGCCGTTACCATCACCCACCACGGTCAACGCGGTGAAGGACATGATACGACCACCTTTAACAGTTTTCGAAACACGGTTTACTGCAATGAGCTTTTCTTGCAGTTCGCCGGCTTGAGATTCGACTTTAGCCATCTTCGACTCCTAGCTTAGAACTGAAGACCAGCGTCACGTGCGGCAGCTGCCAGGGCAGCGATGCGACCGTGATACTTGAAACCGGAACGATCGAAAGATACGTTCTGAACGCCTTTGGCAATAGCACGCTCAGCGATAGCCTTACCTACAGCGGTAGCAGCATCTGCGTTACCGGTGTATTTCAGAGCTTCACTGATGGCTTTCTCTACTGTGGAAGCAGAGGCCAGAACTTCGGAACCGTTGGCTGCAATAACCTGCGCATAGATATGACGCGGGGTACGGTGAACAACCAGACGGGTAGCTCCCAGTTCCTGCATCTTTTTCCGAGCACGAGTAGCACGACGGAGACGAGCTGCTTTCTTGTCCATAGTGTTACCTTACTTCTTCTTAGCTTCTTTAGTACGCACTTGCTCGTTGGCATAGCGTACACCCTTGCCCTTGTAGGGCTCCGGAGCGCGGTAAGCACGGATATCGGCGGCGACTTGGCCAACCAGCTGCTTGTCGACGCCACGCAGAACGATTTCTGTAGCAGTCGGGCACTCAGCGGTCACACCAGCCGGCAGCGCATGCTCTACCGGGTGAGAGAAGCCCAGAGCCAGCGCAACAGCATTGCCCTTGATGGAGGCTTTATAACCTACACCAACCAGCTGCAGCTTGCGCTCGAAGCCTTGGGTAACACCGATTACCATGTTGTTGACCAATGCACGGGCAGTACCGGCCTGAGCGTCAGCACCAGCGATGCTGCCGCGCGGGGCGAACTTCAGTACATTGTCTTCTTTGGTCACTTCTACACCGGCGTGAATAGAGCGAACCAGAGAACCTTTACCACCTTTGATGGTCAGTTCCTGGCCGTTCAGAGTCACCTCTACGCCAGCAGGAATAGTGACGGGTGCCTTAGCAACACGAGACATTTCCTACCTCCTATTAAGCGACGTAGCAGATGATCTCACCGCCCATGCTTGCTTTGCGAGCAGCACGGTCAGTCATCACACCTTTAGACGTGGACACGATAGCAACACCGAGACCGCCCATAACTTTCGGCAGATCAGTAGTGCGCTTGTAAATACGCAGGCCTGGACGGCTTACGCGTTGGATCAGTTCTACAACTGGCTTGCCCTGGAAATATTTCAGTTCAATTTCCAGTTCCGGCTTCACGTCACCAGCTACGGAGTAGCCAGCGATGTAACCTTCTTCTTTCAGCACTTTGGCAATAGCCACTTTCAGCTTGGAAGAAGGCATGGAAACCGCAACTTTGCTCGCCGCCTGACCGTTACGGATGCGGGTCAGCATATCCGCGATCGGATCTTGCATGCTCATAAGTCTAACTCCCGAGATTCGTTACCAAGAAGCCTTCTTCAGGCCCGGAATTTCGCCCTTCATGGCATGCTCACGCACCTTGATGCGAGACAGGCCAAACTTGCGCAGGAAACCGTGCGGACGACCAGTAATATTGCAACGGTTACGCTGGCGGGACGGACTGGAATCACGGGGCAGCTGTTGCAGTTGCAGAACAGCATCCCAACGCGCTTCTTCAGAAGCGTTCATGTCAACGATGATAGCTTTCAGCTCGGCACGCTTGGTCGCGTACTTGGCTACCAGCTTGGCACGCTTTGCTTCGCGCGCTTTCATGGATGTTTTAGCCATAACCCTAACCTTACTTGCGGAATGGGAAGTTAAAGGCAGCCAGCAGAGCACGGCCTTCTTCATCGGTATTCGCGGAAGTGGTGATGGTGATATCCAGACCACGGACGCGATCGACTTTGTCATAGTCGATTTCCGGGAAGATGATCTGCTCACGCACGCCCATGGAGTAGTTACCACGACCGTCGAACGCTTTAGCGTTCAGGCCACGGAAGTCACGGATACGCGGTACGGAGATGCAGATCAGCCGTTCCAGGAACTCCCACATACGCTCGCCACGCAGGGTTACTTTACAACCTATCGGGTAGCCTTCACGAATCTTGAAGCCCGCAACAGATTTGCGAGCTTTGGTGATCAGCGGCTTCTGACCGGAAATGGCAGCCATATCGGCAGCAGCATTTTCCAGCAATTTCTTGTCAGAGATCGCTTCACCAACACCCATGTTCAGGGTGATTTTCTCGATCCGAGGGACTTGCATGATAGTCTTGTAACCGAACTGCTTGGACAGTTCATTTACTACATCGGATTTGTAGTAATCATGCAGTTTCGCCATCGTTAAACTCCAATTACTTCACAAGTTCGCCGGTGGATTTGAAGAAACGGACTTTTTTGCCGTCTTCAATCCGGAAACCAACGCGGTCAGCTTTGCCAGTGGCAGAGTTGAACAGCGCTACGTTTGATACATCGATGGGGGCTTCTTTGGTGACGATACCGCCAGCCTGACCCAGTGCGGGTACCGGCTTCTGGTGTTTCTTCACCTGGTTGATGCCTTCCACGATTACCTTACCTTTTGCAATCAGGACTTGAGTGACTTTGCCACGCTTGCCCTTGTCTTTGCCGGTAAGAACAATCACTTCGTCTTCGCGACGGATTTTAGCTGCCATCGTTCGACTCCTTACAGTACTTCGGGTGCCAGGGACACAATCTTCATGAACTTCTCATTACGCAGTTCACGGGTCACCGGGCCAAAAATACGAGTACCGATTGGCTGTTGGTTGTTGTTAAGCAACACAGCCGCATTGTTGTCGAAACGGATGACAGAGCCGTCCGGACGACGAACGCCTTTACGGGTGCGTACGACCACCGCGTTATACACATCACCTTTCTTCACTTTACCGCGAGGAATGGCTTCCTTGATGGAAACCTTGATGATGTCGCCGATGCCGGCGTAACGGCGGTGCGAGCCACCCAGAACCTTAATACACATTACACTGCGAGCGCCGGAGTTGTCGGCAACACCCAGCATACTTTGCATCTGGATCATCTTAGTGCTCCGCTTTGTTTACTTCTTATCCCTAATGGGATCTGGCTGCCTTCAAAAGGCGCGAAACTATAACACAGGATTTTCAGAAAAGGTAGCCTAAAAAACAAACGGCCCCTGAAAGGGGCCGCTTGGACTACAAAGTACCGATTAGGCCTTTTCTACAACGGCAACCAGGGTCCAGGACTTGGTCTTGGACAGCGGGCGGCATTCGCGGATTTCCACGAGGTCGCCAGCTTTGCACTCGTTGTTTTCGTCATGCACGTGCAGCTTGGTAGTGCGCTTGATGATCTTACCGTAGATCGGGTGCTTTACCTTGCGCTCGATAGCAACAGTGATGGACTTGTCCATCTTGTCGCTGATTACACGACCTTGCAGAGTACGGATCTTGTCAGTCATTACGCACCTGCCTTCTCAGTCAGTACAGTCTTGATACGTGCGACGTCACGACGCACTTGTTTCAGAGTGTGAGTCTGAGCCAGCTGGCCGGTGGACGCTTGCATGCGCATGTTGAATTGCTCACGCAGCAGGCCCAGCAGCTCCTGGTTCAGTTCTTCGACGCTCTTTTGACGCAGATCTTGGGCTTTCATCACATCACCGTCTTAATTACGAAAGTGGTCTGAACAGACAGCTTAGCTGCGGCCAGGGCAAACGCTTCACGCGCCAGAGCCTCAGGTACACCGTCCATCTCGTACAGAACCTTGCCAGGCTGGATCGGGCAAACCCAGTATTCCACGTTACCCTTACCTTTACCCATACGAACTTCGAGGGGCTTTTCGGTGATGGGCTTGTCCGGGAACACACGGATCCAGATCTTACCTTGACGCTTAACGTGACGGGTCATGGCACGACGGGCTGCTTCGATTTGACGAGCAGTCAGTTGACCACGGGATGTCGCCTTCAGGCCAAAGGTACCGAAGGATACTTCGTTACCAGAGGTGGCCAGACCGCGGTTACGACCCTTGTGGGTCTTGCGGAATTTAGTACGCTTAGGTTGCAACATTTACCGAATCTCCTTACTTAGCAGCGCGGCGCTTGTTGTCACGCTTGGGCTTTGCAGGAGCTTGCTCTTGAGCAGCGGCAGCGTTAACAGCAGCCAGACCGCCCAGAACTTCGCCCTTGAAGATCCAAACTTTAACGCCGATCACACCGTAAGTGGTGTGGGCTTCAGAAGTTGCGTAGTCGATGTCGGCACGCAGGGTGTGCAACGGCACACGACCTTCACGGTACCATTCGGTACGCGCGATTTCAGCGCCGCCCAGACGACCGGAAACTTCCACTTTGATGCCCTTGGCACCCAGGCGCATTGCGTTCTGTACGGCGCGCTTCATAGCACGACGGAACATTACACGACGCTCCAGCTGGGAAGTGATGCTGTCGGCAACGAGTTTGCCATCCAGCTCCGGCTTGCGGACTTCGGAAATGTTGATCTGAGCAGGCACGCCAGCAATAGTGGCTACAGCTTTGCGCAGCTTCTCAACGTCTTCGCCTTTCTTACCGATGACAACACCCGGACGAGCGGTGTGAATGGTCACACGGATGCTCTTGGCCGGACGCTCAATGGTAATCTTGGACAAGGACGCATTTTTCAGTTCCTTGGTCAGGAACTGGCGTACTTGAAAATCGCTGTACAGGTTGTCAGCGAAGTCTTTGGTGTTCGCGAACCAGGTAGAATTCCAAGGCTTGGTAATACCCAGGCGAATGCCATTAGGATGTACTTTCTGACCCATTGCTTATCTCCCAGCCTTAGCGTCGGATACCACTACAGTGATGTGAGCGGTACGCTTGAGGATACGATCCGCACGACCTTTGGCACGCGGACGGATGCGCTTCATGGAGGGACCTTCGTCGACCATGATAGTAGCAACACGCAGCGCGTCGATATCGGCGCCTTCGTTGTGCTCAGCGTTTGCAATGGCAGATTCCAGCACTTTCTTAACCAGCACTGCAGCCTTTTTCGGGCTGAAGGTCAGGATATTCAGAGCCTTGTCTACGGACAGACCACGTACTTGATCGGCTACCAGACGAGCTTTCTGGGCAGAAGTACGGGCATAACGGTGTTTAGCGATAGCTTCCATCATTTATCCCTTAGCGCTTCTTAGCCTTCTTATCAGCAGCATGGCCGCGATAAGTACGAGTCGGTGCGAATTCACCCAGTTTGTGACCGATCATTTCTTCGGTAACGAAAACCGGAACGTGCTGACGACCATTATGGACAGCGATGGTCAAACCGATCATGTTCGGGATGATCATTGAACGACGGGACCAGGTTTTAACCGGCTTTTTATCCCCGCTTTCCACCGCTTTCTCTACCTTCTTCAGCAAGTGCAGGTCAATAAATGGACCCTTCTTGAGAGAACGTGGCATGGTGATTCCTCTATGTTAACAATTACTTGTTACGACGACGTACGATGTACTTGTCGGTACGCTTGTTCTTACGGGTCTTGAAGCCTTTAGCCTTCTGGCCCCATGGGGACACAGGCTGCATGCCCTTGTTACGACCCTCACCACCACCGTGCGGGTGGTCAACCGGGTTCATCGCCATACCGCGAACGGTCGGACGAATACCACGCCAGCGGTTTGCACCGGCTTTACCCAGTTGACGCAACATGTGCTCGGAGTTACCGACTTCACCGATGGTAGCGCGGCACTCGGCCAGAACTTTACGTACTTCGCCGGAACGCAGACGCAGAGTTACATAGTTACCTTCACGAGCCAGGATCTGGATGAAAGTACCAGCGGAACGAGCCAGCTGGGCACCTTTACCAGGCTTCATCTCTACAGCGTGAACGGTAGAACCAACCGGGATGTTGCGCATCGGCAGGGCGTTACCTACCTTGATGGCTGCATCAGCACCAGAAGCGATCGCGTCACCAGCTTTCAGGCCTTTCGGAGCCAGGATGTAACGACGCTCACCGTCTGCATACAACACCAGAGCGATGTTAGCGGTACGGTTCGGATCGTATTCCAGGCGCTCTACTTTAGCCGGGATACCGTCTTTGTCGCGCTTGAAGTCGACGATACGGTAGTGCTGCTTGTGACCACCACCGATATGACGGGTAGTGATACGGCCGTTGTTGTTACGACCACCGGACTTGCTTTTGCTGTCCAGCAGAGCGGCGAAGGGCTTGCCCTTGTACAGCTCTTGATTGACGATCTTGACGACGTGGCGGCGGCCCGGAGAAGTAGGCTTGCACTTAACGATTGCCATTTTTGAGAACTCCTCTTACTCGGCTGCGCCCATGAAGTCGATGTCCTGACCAGCTTTCAGGGTCACATAAGCCTTTTTCCAATCGGAACGACGGCCTACGCGTGCACCTGCGCGCTTGGTCTTACCCTTCATGTTCAGGGTACGGACGGTCTCAACTTCGACCTCGAACAGTTTCGCAACTGCAGCTTTGACTTCCGCCTTGGTAGCATCAACAGCAACTTTGAACACGATAGTGTTCTGCTTTTCTGCAACCATGGTGCTCTTTTCAGAGATGTGCGGAGCCTTCAGAACTTTCAGCAGACGCTCTTCACGGATCATGCCAGCATCTCCTCGATTTGCTTAACTGCGTCAGCAGTCATCAGAACCTTGTCGAAAGCGATCAGGCTGACCGGGTCGATACCGGCAACGTCACGCACGTCAACTTTGTACAGGTTGCGAGCAGCCAGGAACAGGTTCTCATCGACTTCAGCAGTCACGATCAGAACGTCAGTCAGTTCCATTTCTTTCAGCTTGGCGATCAGTTCTTTGGTCTTCGGAGCTTCGATGCCGAACTTCTCAACAACGATCAGGCGCTCTTGACGTACCAGCTCGGACAGAATGCTACGGATAGCGCCGCGGTACATCTTCTTGTTTACTTTCTGGCTGTGATCTTGCGGCTTAGCAGCAAAAGTCACACCACCGGAACGCCAGATGGGCGAACGGATGGAGCCAGCACGGGCACGACCAGTACCCTTCTGACGCCACGGCTTTTTGCCGCCACCAGACACTTCAGAGCGAGTCAGCTGCGCACGAGTACCCTGACGGGCACCAGCGGCATATGCAACGACGACCTGGTGAACCAGAGCTTCGTTGAATTCGCGCCCGAAGGTAGTCTCGGAAACTTCAAGAGCGCTCTTGGCGTCTTTCATTACCAATTCCATTACTATCTCCTCAGACGTTACGCTTTGACGGCAGGTTTGACGATCACGTTGCCGTTGGTTGCACCCGGTACTGCACCTTTGATGAGCAGCAGGTTGCGTTCAGCGTCAACACGAACCAGTTCCAGGTTCTGAGTCGTTACACGCTCAGCACCCATGTGACCAGCCATCTTTTTGCCCTTGAATACACGACCCGGAGTCTGGTTCTGACCGATAGAACCCGGAACGCGGTGAGACAAGGAGTTACCGTGGGTCATATCCTGGGTGCGGAAGTTGTGGCGCTTAACAGTACCAGCAAAGCCCTTACCTTTGGATGTGCCGGTAACGTCTACCAGCTTAACGTCAGCGAGAAGATCTACTTTCAGCTCGCTACCAACAGTGAAAGTTTCACCGTTGTTCAGGCGGAATTCCCACAGACCGCGACCGGCTTCTACACCAGCTTTGGCGAAGTGGCCAGCTTCCGGCTTGGTCACACGGCTGGCTTTCTTGGCGCCAGTGGTAACCTGAATAGCGTTGTAGCCGTCGGTTTCTACAGATTTGACCTGAGTTACACGGTTAGCTTCAACTTCGATAACAGTCACCGGGATAGAAACGCCATCTTCAGTGAAGATGCGAGTCATACCCACTTTGCGACCTACAAGACCGATTGTCATTGTTATCAACCTCTTTCCGTAATTAACCCAGGCTGATCTGGACGTCTACACCAGCTGCCAGATCCAGACGCATCAGGGCGTCTACGGTCTTGTCAGTCGGCTCAACGATGTCTACCAGACGCTTGTGAGTGCGGATCTCGTACTGATCACGCGCATCTTTGTTGACGTGCGGGGAGATCAGGACGGTGAAGCGCTCTTTGCGAGTCGGCAGCGGAATAGGACCGCGAACCTGCGCGCCAGTGCGCTTTGCAGTTTCAACGATTTCCGCAGTGGATTGATCAATCAGGCGATGATCAAAAGCCTTCAGGCGGATACGGATTCTTTGGTTCTGCATTGACAGAGCTCCAATAGATAAAAGAACATAAATCAACACCGCCCGACCGAGATTTCTCCCGCCAGAGGTGTGATTTTTCACGTTTCCCCCCATATCGGGAGGACTGTATGGCTAGCTCCTGTAAACAGGAAACTCAGCAGCAGACATATCGTCTGGCTTACCTCATGGGTAAGCGGAGAGGATTATACGGATTTTTCAAATTTGCGCAAGGGAGAGCGAACAGATTATGCGCAGTTTTATGTGACAGATGGATCTCGCCTGCGGCAACACACTCTGCTGCCACCACCAAGGTAACGACAATGTTACAAGCAGACTGGTAGACTGTGCGCTTGCCTCTGTCAGTGGAACGACATCCCATGCTCAAAGATCAAAAGAAAGCCTATCAGTATGGCCTTTGCGCCGTTGCCCTCTGGTCGACGGTCGCCACAGCCTTCAAGATCTCCCTCGCCTATTTCGAACCTGTGCAACTGTTGCTTGTGGCCGCCTTCACCTCGACTCTCACGCTGACAGCCGTCGTCGCCAAACAGGGCAAACTGCCGCTGCTGGGGAGCTACATCAAGGCCCGCCCTTTCTACTACCTGACTCTGGGCGTGCTGAATCCCTTTCTATATTACCTGTTGCTGTTCAAAGCCTATGATCTGCTGCCTGCCCAGCAGGCACAGACCCTCAACTACACCTGGGCCATTACCCTCAGTCTGCTGGCCGTCCCCTTCCTCGGCCAGAAGCTGCGTCGGCGTGATGGCGTCGCTATCGTGCTGGGGTATTTTGGCGCGCTGGTGATCGCCACCAGAGGGGATGTATTCGGCCGGCAGTTCGACAGCCCCCTCGGCGTGACGCTGGCGCTGGTCTCGACCCTCATCTGGGCCAGCTACTGGATCCTCAACACCCGCAATCAGGGCGATCCCATTGTCAGCCTGTTGCTCGGTTTTATGATCAGCCTGCCTTTTATCGTCGTTGCAACCTGGTTGCTCTCCGATTTTGCCATGACCGCCTGGCAGGGATGGGCTGGAGCTATCTATGTGGGACTGTTCGAAATGGGCTTCGGTTTCGTGCTCTGGCTGATGGCGCTGCGCCATGCCACCAACACGGCCCCCATCAGCAACCTCATCTTCATCTCGCCGTTTGCCTCACTGGTGCTGCTCAACCTGTTGATCGGCGAAGCCATCCATCCGGCCACCCCCATCGGGTTGGCGCTCATCGTTGCCGCCCTGCTGATCCAGCAGCTCAAGTACGGCAAACGCTATCGTGCATCAGTCGAAACAAAGAGCTGACCATGCAGAAGGGCGTATCCACGGATACGCCCTTCTCTCAATCCATCCACTCCTGTGGCTGATGTTTCGGCAGCCGCATCTCGACCAGCAAGCCGCCGAGATCCGAGCTTCCCAGCCGGATAGTGCCGTGGTGCTGGGCGACTATCTTGGCCACGATAGCCAACCCCAGCCCACTACCGCCGACGGTCCGCGCCACATTCCCCTGAGTAAACGGCTTGAGCACCCGGGAATAGTCCTGCTCCGGAATGCCGGGGCCATCATCGGAGAGGCGCAAGCGCACCCAGTGCCCATCGTCCTTGAGCTCGGCATGCAAGCGGCTCGCCCCATAACGCTGCGAGTTGCTTGAGAGGTTGTTCAGCACCCGCCGGATACTGACCGGATTGCAGGCCACCCGCACCGCCTCTTGCGGCAGCGCCAGATCGACCTCCAGCCCCTGCTCCGAGTAGATCAGCAAGGTATCGTGCACCAGCTGGGTCAGATCGATCGGCTCCAGATCCTGACCCTCATCCGGGCGGATGTAATCGATGAACTGATCGATGATGGCATTCGACTCATCGATGTCGGCGTTGATGCTCTCCTTGAGGTACTCGTCACCGGAGGACATCATCTCGGTCGCCAGCCGGATGCGGGTCAGCGGGGTGCGTAGATCGTGGGAAACCCCCGCCATCATCAGGTTACGCTCTTCGATCAGGCTCTTGATGGAGTGCGACATGTGGTTGAAGGTGCGGGTCAGTCGCCGCACCTCCCGTGAGCCAAGCTCCCCCAGCGCCTCGGGGAAATGACCCCTGGCAACAGCAACGGCACCAGCCTCGAGATCCTCGAGCGGGCGCACCAGCTGCCGGGCAAAGCGCCAGGCCGCAAACAGGGTGATCACCAGCAGCACGCTCAGATAGATGATGAGGGGTTCGATATCGTCATCTTCAATCTCGGTCAGCGGGATCCGCACCCAGATTTTGCTGGCCTGCGGCGGCTGGATCCAGATGATGTAGTGATCCTGGATCTCGACCCGCACCTTGGCCGGGCCACCCAGTTCGCGACTGATGTTCTCCTCCAGATAGGGGTACGGCTTGGCATCGTTGAAGCCATGCTGCACCGCCTCGCTCTGGGTATAGATGTCGGTACCGGTCGTCACATAGACCAGCGCCTCGGCATCTTCACTCAGCGCCAGTTGTTCTGTGTTGACCGGAAAGATCAGCTTGACCTGATTGGCCAGCAAGTGACTGATCTGCTTGACGGTTGGCGCCAGCAGATAGTTGTAGAAGGTGACGTAGGAGACTGCTTGATAGACCACCAGAACGGCAGCCAGAAACCAGAGCATGCGCGAGAACATGCTGCCGACCTTTTTCATGCACCGTCACCATCTGGCACGAACACATACCCCAGACCCCAGACGGTCTGCAGGTAGCGGGGCTGGGCCGGATCCTGTTCCAGCAGACGGCGCAGGCGAGAGACCTGCACGTCGATGCTGCGCTCGGTGGCGGTGTATTCGCGGCCACGGGCCAGATTCATCAGCTTGTCGCGAGAGAGCGGCTCGCGCGGATGGCTGACCAGTACCTTGAGCACCGCAAATTCACCGCTGGTGAGCGCCATCGGCTCACCATCCCGGCTCAGCTCGCGGGTCGCCAGATTGAGCTGGAAGGCGCCGAAGTTGACCACTTTCTCTGCAACAGAGGGTGCCCCCGGCAGCTCGACGGTATGGCGGCGCAGCACGGCACGGATCCGCGCCAGCAGTTCGCGGGGGTTGAACGGCTTGGGCAGATAATCATCGGCCCCCATCTCGAGCCCGACGATGCGATCCACTTCATCCCCCTTGGCGGTGAGCATCAGCACTGGGATCTGGTTGCCAGCCTCGCGCAGACGGCGGCAGATGGAGAGCCCATCCTCCCCCGGCAGCATCAGGTCGAGCACCATCAGGCTGAAGTTTTCACGAGTCAGCAGGCGATCGGCCTGTTCGCCATTAGCCACGCCGCGCACCACGAATCCCTGCTCGGTGAGATAGCGTTCCAACAGGGTACGTAATTTCAGGTCATCGTCCACGACCAGGACCTTGTATTGCTGCTGACTCATTGCTTTGCCTCTTCATTCTTTAGCTGCCCCCAATACTAGGGGGGGATATAGCGGGAGCAAAGCACAAATATGTTACCGGTTATTACCCGTCCCGAGAGCGTGATGGCCATCAAGTCTCTGCGCTGGCCAGCTACTCCCTGAATGGCGCCAGCCGAGCCATCACGATTTCCCTCGACAGCAAGAGGACAAAAGCTAATATTCCCGAGCAGTTAGCGATGAATACCCCTCTTTGACCAGGTCCGCATCACCATGAAGACAAAGCTGATCACCCGCGAAGGCTACAACAAGCTGAAAGAAGAGCTCGATTTCCTCTGGCGCCAGGAGCGCCCCGAGGTCACCAGGAAGGTGGCATGGGCCGCCAGCCTGGGGGATCGCAGCGAAAATGCCGACTACCAGTACAACAAGAAGCGGCTGCGGGAGATCGACCGGCGGGTGCGCTACCTGCGCAAATGCCTCGAAGAGCTGGGAATCGTCGACTATGCCCCCGCGCAGGAGGGCAAGGTCTTCTTCGGCGCCTGGGTCGAGGTGGAAAACGAAGAGGGCGAGACCAAGCGCTTTCGCATCGTCGGCTATGACGAGATCTTCGAGCGCAAGGATTACATCTCCATCGACTCCCCCATGGCCCGCGCCCTGCTCAAGAAAGAGGTCGGTGATGAGGCCATCGTCCGTACGCCAGTTGGTGACGTCTGCTGGTATATCAACGAGATCAGCTACCCCAAATAGCCGGACTGCTTGCCACAGGCACATCCTGAGTCACAGGTGCAATGGCAAGATAAACGCCCTCCCCTGCGACTTTATCAGTCTGACTGGTGCAAACCCCGGCGCAGGGTGGCATCCCGCAACACGACCCCATATAGTGCTCACACTTGGCGCCTGATGGCGCGGACTCGACCACAGAGGCCCTCAACAACATCATGATGCAAACCATAGAGAGACAGATTGCCGGTGAGCTCAATGCTCGCCCGGAGCAGGTGCAGGCCGCTGTGCGCCTGCTGGATGAAGGCTCGACCGTGCCCTTTATCGCCCGTTACCGTAAAGAGGTGACTGGCGGTCTGGACGATAGCCAGCTGCGTACTCTGGAGAGCCGCCTCGGCTATCTGCGTGAACTGGAAGATCGCCGTCAGGTGATCATTCGCTCCATCGAAGAGCAGGGCAAGCTGACCCCCGAGCTGATGCGCGAATTGAATGGCGCCGACAGCAAGACCCGGCTGGAAGATCTCTACCTCCCCTACAAGCCCAAGCGCCGCACCAAGGGGCAGATGGCGATCGAAGCCGGGTTGGAGCCGCTTGCCAACCTGCTGCTCAGCGACCCGATGCAGGATCCCGAGCAAGCTGCAGCCACCTTCCTCAATCCCGAACAGGGCATTGCCGACAGCAAGGCTGCCCTCGACGGCGCCCGCTATATCCTGATGGAACGCTTCGCCGAGCAAGCCGACCTGCTGGAGAAGCTGCGGGACTACCTGTGGCAGAACGCCACCCTGCGCGCCCGCGTGGTGGCAGGCAAGGAGCAGGAAGGGGCCAAGTTCAAGGACTATTTCGAGCACGACGAACCCCTGCACAAGGCCCCCTCACACCGGGTACTGGCCATGTTGCGCGGTCGCAATGAGGGGATCCTCAATCTGGCTCTGGTCACCGGTGACGATGAGAGTGCCAGCCCCTGCGAAGGGATCATTGCCCACCACCTCAAGCTCAATCTGAAGAACCGCCCGGCCGACAAGTGGCTGCAAGGGGTGGTGAGCTGGACCTGGAAGATCAAGTTGTCGCTTCAGATGGAGACAGAGCTGATCGGTCGCATCCGCGAATCGGCAGAGGAGGAGGCAATCAAGGTGTTCGCCATGAACCTCAAGGATCTGCTGATGGCGGCCCCGGCGGGCATGCGCTGCACCATGGGGCTGGATCCGGGCATCCGCACCGGGGTCAAGGTTGCCGTGGTGGATGCCACCGGCAAGCTGGTCGATCACGCCACCATCTATCCGTTCGAACCGAAACGCCAGATTGATCAGAGCCTCAAGACCCTGAGCGAGCTGTGCCAGAAACACAAGGTCGAGCTCATCAGCATCGGCAACGGCACCGCTTCGCGGGAGACCGACCGCCTGGTCAGCGATCTGTTCGAGCGCTACCCCGCCGCCAAGGCGCAGAAGATAGTAGTCAGCGAAGCAGGGGCCTCTGTCTACTCCGCCTCCGAGCTCGCCTCTCAGGAGTTCCCGGATCTCGACGTCTCGATCCGTGGCGCCGTCTCCATCGCCCGCCGTCTGCAAGACCCGCTGGCCGAGCTGGTCAAAATCGACCCCAAGAGCATCGGGGTGGGCCAGTATCAGCATGACGTCGGCCAGAGCCAGCTGGCCCGCCGACTGGATGCCGTGGTCGAGGATTGCGTAAACGCAGTCGGGGTGGATGTGAACACCGCCTCGGTCGCCCTGCTCAACCGGGTTTCCGGCCTCTCCCAGACGCTGGCCCAGAACATTGTCGCCTACCGGGATGAGCACGGAGCCTTCAAGAGCCGTCAGCAGTTGCTGAAAGTGAGCCGACTCGGCCCCAAAGCCTTCGAACAGTGCGCCGGCTTCCTGCGCATTCGCGGCGGCAGCAATCCCCTCGACAGCTCGGCGGTGCACCCCGAGTCCTATCCGGTGGTGGAGCGGATCCTCGCCAAGCTGGAACAGACCGTGGAGAGCCTGCTCGGCAACAGCAGCCTGCTGCGCAGCCTGAAACCGGCCGATTACACCGATGAGCAATTCGGCGTACCTACCGTCACCGACATCATCGGCGAGCTGGACAAGCCGGGCCGCGACCCGCGCCCCGAGTTCAAAACCGCGGCCTTCAAGGAAGGGGTGGAGCAGATCAGCGACCTGGTGCCAGAGATGGTGCTGGAAGGGGTAGTCACCAACGTCACCAACTTCGGCGCCTTCGTCGATATCGGTGTTCATCAGGACGGTCTGGTGCATATCTCCTCCCTGACCGACCGTTTCGTCAAGGATCCCCGCGAGGTGGTCAAGGCGGGCGACATTGTGCGGGTCAAGGTGCTGGAAGTGGACGCCCCGCGCAAGCGGATCAGCCTGACCATGCGCCTCGACGAAAAGGCAGGGCAGCCCGCCCGCAAACCAGCTGAAGCGCGCAACAGTAGCGCAGGCAACGCCAAACCAAGAAATGAGCAGCGCCAAA
Organism: Aeromonas sp. R1-1; assembly: GCF_040908495.1. Lineage (NCBI taxonomy): Bacteria > Pseudomonadati > Pseudomonadota > Gammaproteobacteria > Aeromonadales > Aeromonadaceae > Aeromonas > Aeromonas sp. R1-1. Next base: position 20,266 of record NZ_JBFODV010000193.1, read on the forward strand.
ACGCCCCAATGGGTGGTGCCATGGGCAACGCCTTCGCGGCGGCGCTCTCCAAAGCGAAAAAGTAACGACACCGTCCGGAACGCCTCTGAATGCAAAAAGCCCCGCAAGGGGCTTTTTTACACGCGAAGCTCAGGATCACTGCGTCAGGGCAGCAAGAATACTCTCGGGCTCTCCATGCTGAGCCAGCACCTCCCGCAGTCGGTTGAATGCCTTGCAGGCCTCTTGTGGATACTTGCCGTAAGAGACGACGCCGGTGTGACTCCAGCCAGCCGCCAGCATCACTTTCTTCTTGAAACTGGTTCCTTCAGTTCCTCCTCCTCCGAGCTGCATCAGAAATTGCTCCATCTGCAGGTGGGGGGGCGGTACACGGGAGAAGGTGGTGAAATCTTCCGCTTTGACTTCATCGAAATGCATGACAGCTCCTGTGAAATTGGAATGGGCCTGATCTTCAGGTTAGTTGCAAAACAGGCAAAGCAGCTGAAAGTTTGGCGAGGGTGATTCAGATATGCAGACTGAGGGACTGGGTAGAAGCCGGGCTGACAGCCTGTTGATAGTGGCCCGCGATGACGCTGTTGCGCTTGTCCATATAGGCGCTCAGCACACCGCCCGATTTCGCGCTCTGCTCGACCATCAGCTCTTTGCGTGCCTTGGCTTCACTGGCGGCGGCGCTGCGCGCGACGGCCAGATCCTGCGCGGAAGGCTCGGCAGGCGCCAGCGCCGCAGAGCGGATCTGCTGCATCTTGGCGATGGTAGCGGCAGGGTCACCGGGTACGACACTGGTATCGATCTGGACTTCGCCACCCGTTGCATAACGCTTGCCATCCGGCCCTTGCGTAAACTGATAGGTGGGCGAGCTGGCGTACTCTCCACCCGCAGACTGGTGCGCCTGCTCGTGAGTACGCACCTCCTTGTCACGCTCGACAAGATCCTGAACCTGCTGCTCTTGCCGCTGTTGCTGCTCCTGCTGTTTGGGATCTTGCTGCTTGCGCTGCCCATCCTCACCGGTGGCCTCGACAAAGCGATTGTCTGGCAGTGTCGTCGGCGCTAATTGCCCGGTTTCACGGCTGTTCTGGGAGGTCTGATTGCTGGAGGCCTGAGCGGCTTTGGATTTCTCTTTCTGGGAGCCGACTTCAGATTCGGCAACGGAGGCTTGGCCCGCTCGGGCCTGCGGGATCAGTTCTGCCCGGCGATTATCCGTCCTCGCCGCTTCCACCTGGGGTTGCAGCTGTGTCGGGATAAGGGGAGGCAGACTGACATTGATGTTCATCTCACACCCGGATGTCGATCAGGGTTCCCATCATATCGCTGGCAGTCTGCACTACCTTGGCGGAAGCGCCAGCCTGTTGCTCGGCCACCTTGAGATTGACAAGCTCATCGGTCACTTGCACCTGATCCCCGCTGGGGGTGTTGAGGCGGGCGATCTGATTGGATGCCTTGTCGGCAATCTGCTCGGCTCGCTGAAATCCCTGAACCCCGCTGTTGAAAGCAGAATCAATACGCATGGTGTTACTCCTCTGGTCACAGCTTAATTATCCGCCAGACCAGAGGATTAATGAAGCTTGCAGGCTGTTTTTTAGCCAACAAAATCTCGAACGATTTCAATGAATTCGTCAGGGTGGGAGATAAAAGGTGCGTGTGAGGCCTTATTAAGGGTCACGCTGCGGCTGGCAGGGTAGAGATCATCCAGCAGGGGAATGGCCGCCTTGGGTACCAATGAATCCAGTCGGCCATAGATCCGCAACCAAGGCAGATCCAGCTCCCGCAGCGGTTCGCGTAGGTCAATGTCGGCCAACAGCGTCAGCCCGGCCTCGAGTGCGGCAAACTGGGGCGCCGGGCGCTCGGCCAGCCAGTGGCGCAACTGACGGATATCATCTCGGGCATGTTCACTGCCCATTGCCTGGATCGCCAGAAAGCGCTCTATGGTCTGGCGAAAATCCCCCGCCAACATCTGGTTGAAGCCGGTCAGTACCTTGGGGGCAATTCCGGGCCACTCGTGCCGCGCCATAAAGCAGGGAGAGCTGGCCACGGTGAGCAGGGAGTGCAGCCGATCGGGATGCGTCAGCGCCAACTGGCTTGCCACCAGACCGCCGAGCGACCAGCCAAGCAGATGACACTTCTGCGGCAAGATGGCGGCCACCTGCTCGGCAAGCCAGGGCAGGCTGTAATCCACCTCGTCTGCCAGCAGGCTGTTGCCAAAACCGGGCAAATCTACCAGATGAACCCGATAGTGGGGCGCCAACTGTTGGGCAATGCCATGCCAGACCGCACCGTTCATCCCCCAACCGTGCAACAGCACCAGATCGGGCCCCTGGCCAAACTGCTCTACCGATATGCTCATCTAGACTCAAGATCCCTGTTCATGCTCTTGGGGTCAGCATGTTAAAGCGACTGCTCGCTAAAGCAAGCCCGCTGCTCGGCAACCACGGCGACTGGCAAGGGAGTTGCCTCCTCTGTCATCAGCCTTGTGACAACGAGCCCCTGCTCTGCAGCTGGTGTCGGCAGGCGCTGCACCAGTCACAGCCGAGATGCCACCTCTGCGCCGCACCGCTGGCTGACTATATAGAAGAGAGCATACCGGTCTGCGGCCGCTGCCAACGCAGACCTCCCCCCTGGGAGCGGTTGCAGGTGATCGGCGACTACCAAATCCCCTACCCCATGCTGATCCCCCGGCTTAAATATTCCGGCCAGATCCTGCTGGCGCCGCTACTGGCACGCCTCTTGGCCGATCATCTGGATAGCCGCGAGCCGCCGGAGGCGATCATTCCGGTTCCCCTGCACTGGTGGCGGCAGTGGCGGCGCGGGTTCAATCAGGCGGAGGAGATCGCGCAAGCCCTTGGCGAGTTCACCGACATTCCCTGCGACAACACCCTGTTGCAGCGCATCAAGGCGACCCCGCAACAAACAACCCTGAGCGCCGGGCAGCGGCGGCGCAATCTGCGCGGGGCATTCCGGATCCGCCCCCACCACTATCGCCATGTCGCCCTGCTCGATGACGTCGTGACCACAGGCGCCACCGCTGGTCAGCTCAGCCGTTTGCTCCATGAGAGCGGCATCACAAAGGTGGAAGTGTGGGCGATCTGTCGTACCCTGCGGCACAGCAAGTAGCCATCGGCATGCTACCCAAGCATTAATAACCGCGTTATCATGAATACCCTAGTCGTACACTCAGGTTTATGAGGATAGTGATGATCAGCATTTCCGACGCCGCCCAGGCCCATTTCCGTAAACTGCTGGAAAAACAGCCTGATGGCACCAATATCCGGGTGTTTGTGGTCAATCCGGGAACCCAGAATGCCGAGTGTGGCGTATCGTATTGCCCGCCCGATGCCGTGGACCCGGAAGATCAACACCTGCCCTTCAGCGGCTTCGACTGTATGGTCGATCCCCTGAGCGCCCCCTTCCTGGTGGATGCCACCATCGACTTCGTGACCGATCAGATGGGCTCCCAGCTCACCCTGAAGGCACCGAACGCCAAGATGCGTAAAGTGGCCGACGACGCGCCGCTGATCGAGCGCATCGAGTACGTGTTGATGTCCGAAGTGAACCCCATGCTGGCTGGTCACGGTGGCAAGGTCACCCTGGTCGAGCTGACCGAAGACAAACTGGCCATCCTGCAGTTTGGCGGTGGTTGCAACGGTTGCTCCATGGTCGATTACACCCTTAAAGAGGGGATCGAGAAGCAGCTGCTGGAGAAATTCCCGGGCGAACTCAACGGCGTGAAAGACGCCACCGAGCACCAGCGCGGCGACCACTCTTACTACTGATTTGCAGCCCTTGCAGCAAAGAAAAGGCCCCGCCATCCGGTGGGGCCTTTTGCATGGCGCTGTCCCAATTATGTGTTGAAAGGCTAAGCTTGAAGTAGGCCATCACCTTGAGGTCTACCATCATGGATACCCCAGCCTTTCAACACCTGT
>NZ_JBFODV010000194.1:0-2646 GCF_040908495.1 Aeromonas sp. R1-1
TGGCGGTGAGGGAGGGATTCGAACCCTCGATACGTTGCCGTATACACACTTTCCAGGCGTGCTCCTTCAGCCACTCGGACACCTCACCAAATTTTCGTTCGCTGCGCTGTTGCGCTGGAACGGGGCGTAATTTAGGGGAAAGGGCTGTGTGGGTCAACCTCTTTTCCCCTTATTTTTCATAATCTTTTCCGAATGCTTAACCCTTGTGCAGAATGCCGTTTTTTTAAACCGGATCAGGGCTTGTCGAGGATGATCAGACTGTCCGGCAACTCGTTTTGATCCCGGGTGGCCGGGAAAGCGTCGGTCAGAATGGCGCTAACGCGTTCCACGCACTCCAGAAAACCCTGTTCGATCTCCTTGTTGCGCACTCGCGCCACGAAGTCGTCGATGATCTCCTGCCACTGGCCATTGTCGATATGCTGGGCGATGCCGTCATCCACCAGTATTTCTACATAGTGCTCGGCGGCCGAGACGAAGATCAGCACCCCGAGCCGGTCGCGGGTGCGGTGCAGCCCCTGTTCGACAAATTGCAGGCGAGCCATCAGCGCAGCCCGGTGCTGGCGAACCTTCTTCGGGATGAGCCGCATCTTGATGGGGGTCCAGTGGAACAGCAGGCTCAGCAGCAGCCAGACCGACCACTGTACCAGCAGGATCTCGTACCAGCCGAGCCAGAAGCCGAGCTGGAACACCAGCAGGGGGGTGAGCATGGCCAGCAGCGCCGCCCAGAGGGTGGGAATGTAGCGATAGCCATCGCTGGCCGGTGCCAGCACGGTGACCAGTTCAGCATCAGTCTCTAGCTCCGCTTCGCGCACCTTGGCCTGAAGCGTGTGGAAGAACTGTTTAGAAATCATGATTTGTCTCTTTACTCCTGTTACCAGCCACCGGAGGCTCCGCCGCCGCCAAAACTGCCGCCGCCACCGCTGAATCCGCCGCCAGAGCGACCACCAAAGGAGCCGGCACCCAATCCACCGGCCATGTAGGTCGACCGACGTCGTCCTCCCGGCCCACCGCCACCACCCCCGCGCAGGTTGTGGAGCACGATCATCGCAATCACCACCAGAATAAACAGCCAGGGGCCGCCACCGTTGTCACTCTTTGGCTGCTCGACCGGCTGATATTCTCCGGCGAGTGCCTTCATGATACTCTGGCTGCCCGCCATGATCCCGGCCACCATATCGCCGCGCTTGAAGGCGGGCAGGATGCGGCCATGGATGATGTTGGCTGCGATGGCGTCGGGCAGGGCGCCTTCCAATCCATAGCCTACCTCGATCCGCACCTTGCGCTCATCTTGGGCGATCAGCAACAGCACGCCATTGTTTTTACCTTTCTGGCCGATCCCCCAGTGACGACCGAGCTGGTAGCCGTACTCCTCGATAGTCTCCCCATCGAGGCTGTCGACAGAGACCACCACCAGCTGGATGCCGCTGCGCTTTTCAAAGGCGGCCAGCTGTTGGGTCAGTTGATGGGCCTGTTTGCGGGACATAAGACTGGCTTCATCCACCACCCGTCCGCTCAGCGTCGGGAAGTCCGGCGCCGCTTGCAGGGCAGTGGCCCAGAGCAGCAGACAGGGAAGAAACCAGCGCAGCATCATCTTCATTGGAAGTTGACCTTGGGCGCCTCATCGGCACCGGGTTTGGCACTGAAACTGGGTTTGGCTTCCAGATCCGAGTAGAGCAACTTGGACCAGATGACGCCGGGGAAGGTGCGGATCTCGGTATTGAACTGGCGTACCGCCTCGATATAGTCGCGGCGTGCCACCGAGATGCGATTCTCGGTTCCTTCCAGCTGGGCCTGCAGGGCAAGGAACTGCTGATCCGCTTTCAGCTCGGGGTAGCGTTCTACCACAACCATCAGGCGGGAGAGGGCGCTGGAGAGCTGGTTCTGCGCCGCTTCAAACTCCTTGAGCTGGGCAGGATCGCTCACCTGCACGCTGCCGACCCGGGCACGGGCATCGGTGACCGCCTTTAGGGTCTCCTGCTCATGGCTGGCGTAGCCCTTGACGGTGGCGACCAGATTGGGAATGAGGTCGGCGCGGCGCTGATACTGGTTCTCCACCTGCCCCCAGCTCGCCTTGACCTGCTCATCCAGGGTCGGAATATTGTTCATGCCGCAGCCGGTCAGGCCGAGCAGCAGGGTCAGGGTCAACAGGCTCTGCGTGGTTCTGCGCCAGAGTGATGTGGCCATCTTGTTGTTCTCCTTTGGTATTTCGAGTCGATAGTGCGCCATGGATGGTGTACGACCAAGAGTGCACCACCATACCAGCTTGGGGTCAGTTGCCACAACGCGCAGGTAGCTCAGGTCGCTTGTTGATGCCGGAGACCTTGGGCAGCTGGGGCTTGTCTTTGAGCCAGGAGGCCAGCTCTTCCCCGCAGCCATTGCCGGGCGGAATGGGAGCCTGGGGCTCGCAATCGGGGCTGCCTGCCGGGCAGCGCAGCCGTACGTGGAAGTGGCTGAAGTGGCCCACCCAGGGGCGCAGCTTGGCGACCCAAGGTTCGTTACCAGCCTGTTGGCAGACCGCGGATTTGATCACCGGATTGACGAAGATGCGGGCCACCTCGGGTTTGCTGGCCGCAAGCCGCAGCAGGGTGAGCTGCTGGGGGCCAAAGCGGCCCGGTAACATCTTGTAGCTGGGTTCGTCGATCAGCG
>NZ_JBFODV010000195.1:0-11224 GCF_040908495.1 Aeromonas sp. R1-1
GAAACCAGAGGCCGTAGGCCTGCATCAGTTCGCTGGTACCGATGAGAAAGCGGGTGGTGCCCGGCAACTGCTGGCCCATGTGTTCAAACTGGGCCACCACCTTGGGTACCACGGCGGTGAGCAGGATCGAGATAACCCCGATGGCGACACAGGTGAGCACGATGGGGTAGATCATCGCCTGCAGCAGCTTGGTGCGCATATGCTGGCGCTGCTCGGTGTAGTCGGCGAGGCGGTTGAGCACCTTCTCCAGATGGCCCGATTTTTCACCGGCCGCCACCATGGAGCGAAACAGCTGGTCGAACACATGGGGAAAAGCCCCCAGCGAGTCGGCCAGCGAATAGCCTTCCACCACCTTGCTGCGCACTGTGGCCACCAGAGAGCGCAAGTGGGCCTTTTCGCACTGCTCGGCCACCGCTTTGAGCGCCTCTTCGATCGTGAGACCGGCCCCCACCAGAGTAGCCAGCTGGCGAGTGATCAGGGCCAGCTCGGCTGTGCTGGCGCCGCGACGAAACAGGGCGAAGCGAGTCGCTTCCCGTTTCGCCTTCTCGGTGGTCTCGTTCACCTCGAGGGGGGTGAGCCCCTGTTCGCGCAGCAGCTGGCGTACCTGTCGGGCCGAGTCGCCCTCCATCACGCCGCTCTTGCTGCGCCCCTTGTTGTCGAGGGCCTTGTATTCGAATGCCGCCATCTCAATCTTCCCGGGTCACGCGCAGTACCTCTTCGAGGCTGGTCTGCCCCTTGAGAACCTTGTCGATGCCGTCACGGCGGATGCTGGGGGTGTGGCCGCGGATCAGCCGCTCGATGGCGAGCTCGCCGCTGGCACTGTGAATGGATTCACGCACCGCTTCATCGATCACCACCAGCTCGTGGATGCCGGTCCGGCCACGGTAGCCGGTGTGGTTGCACAGCTCGCACCCGACCGGGCGCCACACCTGCTGATCGGGGGCCAGCTCGATGCCCATGGCGAGGCGCTCCTGCTCGGTAATGGGGCGCGGGGCACGGCAATCGGGGCAGAGGGTGCGCACCAGCCGCTGGGCCAGCACAGCCAAGAGCGATGAGGAGAGCAGGAAGGGCTCGATCCCCATGTCCCGCATCCGGGTGATGGCGCCGATGGCGGTGTTGGTGTGCAGGGTCGACATCACCAGGTGACCGGTCAGCGACGCCTGCACCGCGATCTGGGCGGTTTCCAGATCTCGGATTTCCCCCACCATCACCACATCCGGGTCTTGGCGCAGGATGGCGCGCAGGCCGCGGGCGAAGGTCATGTCCACCTTGGTATTGACCTGGGTCTGGCCCACCCCTTCGAGGTCATATTCGATGGGGTCTTCCACCGTCAGGATGTTGCGGTCCCGCGAGTTGATTTCAGACAGCGCCGCATAGAGGGTGGTGGATTTACCGGAACCGGTCGGGCCGGTGACCAGAATAATGCCGTGGGGCTTGCGAATGAGCTCGCTGATGATGGTGCGGTTGGCCGCGGTCATCCCCAGCTGCTTGAGCTCGAGGCGCACGTTGTTCTTGTCGAGCAGACGCAGTACCACCCGCTCGCCGTAGCTGGACGGCATGGTGGAGACCCGCACGTCGACGGCGCGGCCGCCGATACGCAACGAGATACGGCCATCCTGCGGCACCCGCTTCTCGGCGATATCCATCCGCGACATCACCTTGATCCGCGAGACCAGCAGTGATGCCAGCTTGCGATGGGGGCGAAGGATCTCCCGCAGCACCCCGTCGATGCGAAAACGAATGACCAGTGCCCGCTCGAAGGTCTCGATATGGATATCGGAGGCCTCCTCCTTGATCGCCTCGCTCAGCATGGCATTGATGAGACGAATGATGGGGGCGTCGTCGTCGGCGTCCAGCAGGTCTTCGCTCTGCGGCAGCTCTTCGGCCAGGGCGAAGAAGTCCATCTCGTTGCCGAGATCTTCCATCAGCTGGCGCGCCTCGGAGGAGTCGCGCTGGTAGTGAGCCATCAGCAGCTCTTCGAAGGCCTCGTTGTCGAGCTGCTCCACCGCGAAGCTGCAACCCGCGACCCGCCGCACTTCCAGCAAGGCCTGCGGAGTGACGCCTGGGCGGCACTGCAATACAGGTGCCCCCTCCCGCTCAATCAGGATCACCCCGAAATTGCGGGCAAAGACAAAGGGGAGCTCGGGCAGTGGCGCAGGCCCGGCGCTTCCATCCAGATGGTAGGCACTCATCAGGGCTTACTCTGCACAAACGGGGTGGTGGTCTCGACAGTGTTCTGCTGTCTGCTCCGCATCTCGTTGATCTGCTTCTGGATCTCTTTTTGCAGCTCGGGCGACACCATCACATCCTGGCCATAGGCAGGCAATACCTGACGTTTGGGCGAGGTGAGATAGCCCTCCTGGGCAGCCGCATCCAGCTGTTCGGCGCGGAACAGGGAGTATTTGTTGCTGGAGACACCGGTATAGACGTCCGCATCTCGCAAGATGGTCGGCCGGATAAAGACCATCAGGTTGCGCTTGGAGGTGGTGTTGGAGGTGGAGCGGAACAGATAGCCCAGCACAGGAATATCACCGAGCAGTGGTACCTTGGAGATTTCTTCTTTGGTCTGTTCATCCATCAAACCGCCAAGCACGACTGTTTCACCGCTCTTCACCAATACCGAGTTTTTCACTGTACGGGTATCAAATGTTGGACCCAGGCCTGAGGTACCTTCAGCCTGTTTGCCAACACTGGAGACCTCCTGCTCGATATTCAGTAGCACCGAATCCCCTTCGTTGATCTGGGGGGTGACGGTTAACTTGGTTCCGACCGTTTTGCGCTCAATGGTATTGAAGACGCTGTCACTACTGGTCGAACTTTGAGTGCCTGTCTGGACAGGTACTTCCTTGCCTGCATTGAAAGAGGCTTCCTTGTTGTCCATGGTGACGATACTCGGGGTCGAGAGAATATCGTTCTTGGTATTGGAAGCCAGCGCTGTCGTCAGCATGGCCCAGTCGCCGTGATAGAAACCGGCGGCCATGCCATTTACGGTCGACATGAGTTTGGTAATGGGTTCCGGATTCCCGTTATCTTTGAGCTTGTCTGCTGTGACCTTCGAGGTAATGGGGACTCCGGTATCGGGATATTGAATCGAACCATAGTCGGCATGATTCCACTGTACCCCGAGGTTCAGACCATCGCTGTCAGCTATTTCGACGATGATCGCCTCCACCAGCACCTGGGCGCGGCGGATATCGAGCTTGGCCACCACCTGCTCCAGTTCGGACATCACGTCCGGCTGGGCGGTGATGACCAGCGCATTGGTGGTCTCGTCGGCTGAGATGGCCAGCTTGCCACCGCCGATGCTGGCGCCACCTGTGGTTGCGCCGCCGCCCTTCTTGTCGGCCTCGATGCTGGAGCTGACCCCCTTGAGCACCTCTACCATGTCTTTGGCCTTGCCATATTTGAGGTAGAAGACCCGGGTGTTGCCCTGGCTCTGCAGGTCGCGGTCGAGCTGGCGCACCATCTGGATGATGCGGGCGCGCGCTTTCGGCTCACCACTCACCACCACAGAGTTGGTGCGCTCGTCGGCCACCACCTTGGGGGAGAGCAGCAGGGAAGCGGTGCCCCCCTGGGGGTTGCCATCCTTGTTGAGGTTGGTCACCAGCCGCACCATTTCCCCCGCCGAGGCAAACTTGAGCTTGATGATGTCCACATCCTGATCGCCTGCGCGGTCGACCCGGTTCACCACTTCCACCAAGCGGTTGACCACGGCGGCGCGGCCGGTGATCAGCAGCACATTGGAGGGCTCGTAGTGCACCACGTTGCCACCGCCGGCGTTGTCGTTGAGCTGGCGCAGCAGCGGCGCCAGTTCACGGACCGAGACGTTGCGTACTGGAACGACCCGGGTCACCATCTCGTCGCCCATGCCCGGGTTGCTGCCATCCACCACCGGAATGGCGGAGGTTTTGGCATCCCGCGAACGCAGCACCTTGAGCACCCCGTTGTCCATCGGCACCACGGCAAAGCCGTAGACGTCGAGCACGCTCAGGAAGAACTGGTAGTACTGCTCCTCATTGAGCAGGTCGTAGCTGCGCACGTTGATCTTGCCGCGCACCGATGGCTCTATGATGATGGTTTTATTGAGGTTCTTGCCCACCGTATTGATGAACTCTTCAATGTCGGCGTTCTTGAAACTGGCAGAGTATTCGGTGGCCCAGGCTGAGCCCGCCATCATCAGTGCCGCTGCGATAGTGGCCAGACGCCAGCTTTTCCCTTTAGTGGTCATTATTGGTACGACTCCAAATCATTATTCTGACAAGCGCACATAGATGTCGAACTGTTCGCCCTGTCGCTCGACGGTCACTGTCATTTCCGTTGCGCCAGCCATCTGCTGCATCGCCTGCATGGCTTGCATGTTGTCCCGTAAATCCAGCCCGTTGATGCTGATGGCCAGGTCATTGGCCTGCAGCCCGCTCTGGTTGAAAAACTCAGGATTGCTGCCCGGATTGAGGCGATAACCGGTCATGCGGCCATCCACCTGAACCGGTGAAATATTGAGGTAATCGGTGATCTTGCCCGGATCGGCCATCAGCTCGCTGCGCAGGGAGCCAAGGGGGGCGGCGCTGGTCTGCGGCAGCGGCTTGCCATACTCCTCGCCATCCAGCATCAGGGTCTCGTCGCGGCCATCCCGCTCGATGATCACCCGATCCGGATAGACCTGCCGGATCCGCGCCTGGGTGCCGTCAATCATGTCACCGACCCCATAGGAGTTCTGGATGCCGGACATGGCGATGATGGCGATGGATTTGGTGGGATCCGAGCTCGCCAACACTCCGTTGAGCTGGGCATTGAGTTGGGTACGCGGCGCATTGGCGGCCACGGCGGCTTTGGCTTGCGCCTTGGGGATCGCTTTGCCAAACAGCGCCAGTCGGCTTACCTCGCCCAGTTCAAGGCGCGGGTTGTTCTGGCCGTTGACCGCTACGGCGGAGGGTTGCCACGGTTGGCTGGTTTGCGGGCTTGCCAGGGTGAGCAGACGCCAGGTGAGGGCGGCGCTCTGCTGGGCCAGCATGATCAGCAGCGCCAGAAAGGCCACCTGGGTGACTCTGGTCATGGGAAGCCGCCGGCACTGGGCCAGCAGCATGGTCAAGATGTCATCCCTGAATCGTAGCGTCATATTAATCAACAAATTCCAGGCTCTGGGGCGGCTGCGTATTGTGTACGGCGGAGTGCTGTGACACAACGGGTCGGGGCGCGCCAAACCGTAAAAATGGATATTTCATCACACCGTAAACCTTTGAATGCTCACAAAAGTGGCACTCAGGTGAGGTGCATCCTGCTTGCCAGCGAACATCAGGGTACGGTGCGTACTCACCCTCGCCAATCCTGCAGCGCCTTGAGGGTCACGCTCTGTCCGGCGACCTGCAGCACTATGTATTGCTGGTCGATGGTGGCGAGCACGACCCCCGGGGCGATTTCGCTCCCCTCCCGGTATTCCCGGCCATTGAGCACCACGGCCCGCTTGGCGGGGTTGGAGGAGAATACATGAGAGCCATAGCTAAATTGCGGTACCTGCTGGCGCACCGATTGGGGTGCCGAGCCCAGCGCCATCAACTGGGCCGGTTGCACGTTGTTCTGGCCGGGGGCGTGTGGCGTCTCCTGCAATGGGGTTTCATTGAGGGCTTTCATCAGTTGCTCGGCCAGACTCAGCGCGGGGGTATTTCCCTGACTGGTCCCCTCGTTTTTGGCCACTGCTCTGGGTTGGACCACCGGCTCCGGCAGGGGCGGGGGCAGCGGACGGGTCACCATTGCCTTGGGTTCAACCCGCACGAAGGACGGGGTGATCACCTCTTTCACCTCCACCTTCTCCTCGATGGGGCGCAGGTGGAGCAGATGCCAGCCATAGTTGGCGCCCGCCCCCAGCAACAGGGCCAGGGGAGCCAGCAGCCAGCCGATGCTGCGTGGGCTGCGCTCCTCTTCCCGGGGCATGGGCAAGCCCATGGCCGGAATATGGGCGGAGAGTTGCGGTTGCTGCGCACGGCGCAGCGCCTTGAGCAGGGTAGACATCAGGAGGCCTCCTCCAGTCTGGGCATGGGTTCACCGGAGAGGGCGTTGAGACGCAGCAGGGTGTTGCTGCCCGCGATGCCATCAGGGGTCAGCCCCTGATCCCGCTGGAACTGCTGCAGCTTGTTCTTGAGCTCGCCATCGAAACGGCGCACCTTGCGCTCGGGTTGTTGCAACGCACGGCTCAGGGCGTTGTCGAGCCACTGGATCTGGGTCTGACCGGCATTGCTGGCGATCAGGCTGACGCCCCCTTTGGGCATGCGCCAGAGCAGGGTGTAGCTGCCGCCCCAGTTGTCGCTGAGCCACTGGCGATCCACCTGCCAGCTCTGGTCACCGATCATCAGGCTGGCCTTGCCCGGCCCCAGATTGACCAGGGTCGCGTAGTAGAGGCCGCCAGTCTGGTCAGTGAGCGTGATCATGGCGGGATACTGCAGGGCGCGCAGCTCGTCGAGGCTTGCCTCTCCCTCCTGACAGCGCAGACCGGCGCGAGGGGCGTTGTCACAGGTTGCCTCAAACGGTTCCGGTTCATAACCCCAGACCCGATAGAGATTCTGCATGGCGCTGTCGGGGTCGATGGCCTGATTGATCGCTTCGGTCAGCTGCTCCTGCTGCTCGGCGGTCTCGTCGATGGTGACCGGCACCTCGACCTTGACTACCGGACGGGTGGGGAACACGCCGAAAAATTGCCAACCCCACCAGCCTGCGGCCACCAGCAGGGCGCCCGCCAGCGTCACCATCAGACCGGAGGCCCAGCTTCCTTCGTCCCGCACGCCATTGACCTCGAAGGCAGCCTGGCTGATATCGCCGTGGACAATCTTGTAGCTGCCACGGGCGAAAGCGGCGATCAGGGCGCGGTCACAGATGAGGTTGATGAAACGGGGAATGCCGCCACTCAGGCGATGAAGCGTCTTGATGGCGCGTGGGGTGAAGATGGGTTGTACGCAGCCTGCAACTTGCAGCCGGAAACGGACGTAGGCATCCACATCGCTGTGAGAGAGCGGCAGCAGGTGATAGCGGGCGGTAATGCGCTGGGCCAGCTGACGCAGCAGGGGTTGGCGCAGCATCTGTTGCAGCTCGGGCTGACCGATCAGCACCACTTGCAGCAGTTTTCGTTCGTCGGTTTCGAGGTTGGTGAGCAGACGCAGCTGCTCCAGTACGCCGGGCAGCAGGTGCTGCGCCTCATCCACCAGTACCACGTTGCGCTTGCCTGCCGCAAGGTTGGCCAGCAGGTGATCGCGAATAAGGTCGAACAGCCGCTTGATCCCGGCATCTTCGGGATAGGGGAGTTGAAACTCGTCACAGATGGCGGCCAGCAGATCCCGTTCGGTCAGGGAGGGGTTGAGGATGTAGGCGATCTCGGTCTCGGCGGGCAGCTGTTGCAGCAGGCAGCGGGAGACGGTGGTTTTGCCGGTGCCCACTTCGCCGGTCAGCAGTACAAAGCCGCCTCCATCTTGCAATCCATAGTTGAGATGAGCAAGGGCTTCGCCGTGGCGCTCGCTCATATAGAGGTACTTGGGATTGGGCGAGATGGAAAACGGGTGTTCCGAGAGGCCGAAGAACTGTGTGTACATGAGGGTATTCTTTTGTAGCCGGCGACAGATAAAAAATGTCTCCGGATGATAGCAAACCTCGCTTTCATTGGAAGCCATCATTGGCGCCGGAGGGCAGATTGCGGCCTTTTCCTGCCATCTTGTGATCCAGGTTGCGTCATTGGCACGAATCCGGATAACAAAATGACAAAAAATAGCTGTAAATAAAGGGAAATATCAATGTGGACGCGGTGTGACAAAGGCTATCAGCATGGCGCTGAACCGGTCATGGCAAGACCTGTTTGTGTACACTTTATGACGCCGGTTGCCCTGCCAGCCATCAGGGCAAGCTGGTCGGCATGTACTTGCTCAGTGGTGATCCTGAAACTGCGCGGCAATCTCCCTGAACTGCGCTTCGCAGGCGAGAAACGTCGCGACAATGCCGGGATCAAAATGGTTGCCGCTCCCCTTCACGATGATCTCCTTCGCTTCCTCATGGCTGAAAGCAGGTTTGTAGACTCGTTTCGAGATGAGGGCATCGTAGACATCTGCTACCGCCATCAAACGCCCGGAGAGGGGAATAGCTTCACCCGCCAGCCCAGCCGCAGGAAGGAGTTGGAGCCGAGCTGGGCTTCGGCGCTCGCCAGCGCATCGGCACCGATCTGCGGGTGGCGCTTCATGATGGCGAACTCCTCGTCGGTCAGCTTGCCCGGTTTGAGCAGGATGGCATCGGGAATACCCACCTTGCCCACGTCGTGCAGCGGCGCCGATTTGAACAGCAGATCAATGGTGGCGTCGTCCAGCGGATAGCGATCCCAATCGCTGCGACTGAGGCATTGCGCCAGCGCCTTGACGTAGTGCTGGGTGCGAATGATATGGGCGCCGGTCTCGTTGTCCCGGGTCTCTGCCAGCGAGGCGAGGCCGAGGATAGCCACGTCGCGGGTCAGGTTGAGCTCGTCGCTGCGGGATTTCAGCTCGCCGATCATCTGGTTGGTGCCGGCGGCAATCAGGCCGAACTCATCGTCCCGGATCACCGGCACCCGCGCCTCCAGATCACCACACTGTACCTGCGCCATGGCGCGAGTCTGATGCATCAGTGACAAGGTAAGGTTACGGCCATAGCCGCGAATGATGAGCCAGAGATAACCGAAGGTCACCACCATCACGAAGGCGATCTCCAGCAGGATGTAGTGCTGGGCATCGAGCCGAGGCAGGCTCTTGTCCACTGTGACCAGCCACTCCAGATCCTTGTTGAACAACAGGAAGAACACAGCGCCAAGCAGAGTCAGTGTGGTGAAGGTGAACAGGGAGAATTTGCGGGAAACCGGCATGGCCAGCGGCTGGTTCAGCACCAGGCAGGCATGATGCTCTCGCAGCTTGGCCTGCTGCCAATCCCGCTGCAGCGAGAGATCCGCCGCCACCAGAAAGCCCAGGGTGCTCATCCCCAACAGGATCTTGAGGTGGCTTTCCAGCGGAAAATTATACCGGATACCGTTGTAGCCAGAGAGCAGCAAGGCCCCCAGCAGGTAGAAGCCCACCTCCAGCCCGAAGCCTCCCAGCCCCTGACCGGACAGCGTCACCTTGCGCAGCAGTTGATCACGCAGGACAAACATGATGGCGAAGGTCACCAGCACAGGCCCCAGCAGCTGGGGCAGCGTGAGGCTCTCCAGAAACGGGCAGACCTGCAGCCCATAAAAACAAAACAGTGACAGGGTTACCCCGTAGTGCAGGGCGCAGCGCCCCGTGATCCTCTGCATATTCCCACCCATGTTGCTGGTTATTGTTATGTCGGCGGGAGGCCCGCCATTACAGGCGCCGCAGCAGCAGGCTACCTATGGAGTAGCCAGCGCCAAAGGAGCACAGTACGCCGCGAGCCCCCGCAGGAAGGTCGCGATTGTACAGATGAAACGCGATGATGGAACCCGCCGAGCTGGTATTACCATAGCTATCAAGAATGACCGGCGCCTCCTGCTGGCTGGCATCGTGACCCAGTAGCTTGCGACCGATGAACTGGTTCATGGTGAGGTTGGCCTGATGGAGCCAGAGCCGGCTCAGGCTCTCGGCGGGCCAGCCCTGCTCGTCGAGCTGGCCGGCAATCTGGTCGCACACCAGCGGCAACACCTCCTTGAACACCTTGCGCCCCTGCTGGCGAAACAGCTTGTCGTCGCCGTAGCGGGTGCGCGGGCTTAGCCGGTTCAAAAAGCCGAAGTTGTTGCGGATGTTGTTTGAGTACTGGGTCACCAGCTTGCTGGCTACCAGTTGCCACGGACTGGCCACCTTGCAATCGGCCTCCCGCTCCAGCAGCACCGCGGTGCAGGCATCGCCGAAGATAAAGTGGCTATCACGATCGCGAAAATTGAGGTGCCCCGAGCAGATCTCCGGATTGACTACCAGCGCCACGTTGGCGGTGCCTGCCGCCAGCATGTCAGCGGCTGTCTTGATGCCGAAGGTGGCAGACGAGCAGGCCACGTTCATGTCAAAGGCCATGCCGCTCGCCCCCAGATAATGCTGCAGCTCGATGGCCAGCGCTGGATAGGGGCGCGGCATGTTGGAGGCGGCGACGATCACCAGATCGATCTCTCCCGGCTCGCGGCCGGCGGCGATCAGTGCCTGCTCGGCGGCGGCCACCGACATCTCCACCATGATGGAGGGCATCTCATCGGGCCGCTCCGCCAGCAGCGGTTGCATGATGTCGGGGTTGAGTACCCCTTCGCGGCTCACCAGATAACGGCTCTTGATGCCGGACGCCTTCTTGATGAACTCGCAGCTGGAGTGCTGCTTGGCGGAGAGCTGGCCGGCGTCGATGGCGGAGGCGTTCTCCTCGTTGTAGAGATCCACATACTGGTTGAAGGCGGCCACCAGCTCTTCATTGCTGACGGCAAAGGGTGGGGTATAGAGGCCTGAGCCACTGATCACGATAGAGGTCATCTTTGCTCCTCGCCGGGTGCGTTCCCGGCTTGTCGGTTTATAGGGTAGAGAGGGTTAGAGCTGGTCGATCGCCGCTGCGAGACCCGCGAGAGTCAGCGGATGCATCCGTCCGCCAACCACGTCATTCATCAGCTTGATGGAGGGATGCCAGAGCCACTCCCGCCGCGGGGTGGGGTTGATCCACACCAGTTTGGGAAAG
Source organism: Aeromonas sp. R1-1 (assembly GCF_040908495.1). Classification (NCBI taxonomy): domain Bacteria; kingdom Pseudomonadati; phylum Pseudomonadota; class Gammaproteobacteria; order Aeromonadales; family Aeromonadaceae; genus Aeromonas; species Aeromonas sp. R1-1. The sequence continues at coordinate 10,660 of NZ_JBFODV010000195.1, forward strand.
TGTTGCTGCAAGCGGGTAAGCCACACCTGACCCGACTCCTCGTTCCACTGCTCGACGCTGCCGCCGGGCCAGGTGATCTCGTAGGGGCCCATGGTGGCATCCCCCACCAGGATCACCCGGTAGTCGCTGCCGTAGGTGCGCAGCAGCCGCAGGGTATCGAACCGCTCCTCAAAGCGGCGGGCGTTATCCTTCCAGACGAAGTCGTAGAGGCAGTTGTGAAAATAGAAGTACTCCAGATGCTTGAACTCGTGGCGCAGGGCGGAGAAGAGGCGCTGTACCTCGGCCACGTGGGCATCCATGGAGCCTCCCACATCGAAAAAGACCAACAGTTTCACCCCGTTGTGGCGCTCGGGCCGCAACTTCACATCGAGCCAGCCCTGGCGGGCAGAGCTTTTTATGGTGTCGTCGAGATCCAGCTCGTCGGGATTGCCTTTGCGCACCCAGCGTCTGAGCTTGCGCAGCGCGAGCTGAATGGCACGCTGGCCGAGCGGTGAGTCGTCGCTGAAGTTGCGATAATGACGGGCCTCCCATACCTTGGCCGCCTTTCCGTGCTGCCCCTCTCCAC
>NZ_JBFODV010000196.1:0-3073 GCF_040908495.1 Aeromonas sp. R1-1
CCTTCGGCGCGGCCATCGGTTACCTGGCGATGGGCTTGATGCACTCCAGCCTGGCCGGTTTCAGTGTCAGTGCCCTCTGGTTCGTGCTCTTTACCGGCTATCACCTGAAAAAGGCCAAAGCGCGGCCAGTGTTGGCCACCGCGTAACATTTATAGAGCAAGGGGCCCGCGGGCCCCTTGGTTTTGTCAGGGGCTTTGGTTAGCATGCGCCCCATAAATTCAGTTTCGGAACAGTATCATGGCTTCACTGCACTACAAATTTGCCACCATGAATTCAGGCAAATCCACCCAGCTCATTCAGGCGCACTTCAACTATCTGGAGCGGGGCATGCATCCTTTGGCGATGACGCCAGCCATCGATGACCGTTTCGGGGTCGGGGTGATCAGTGCCCGGGTTGGCCTTGAACTGAAGGTGGACGTGTTCAGCGACAGCTGTGATCTGTTTGAAATGGTGAAAGCGCGCCATGCAAAGAAACATATCGATGTCTTTATCGTGGACGAGGCCCAGTTCCTGACCCGTGAACAGGTCTACCAGTTGGCCCGCATCGTCGATGAGCAGGATATTCCGGTGATGGCCTATGGCCTCAAGACCGATTTTCGCGGCGAGCTGTTCCCGGGTTCCTACCATCTGCTCTGTCTGGCCGACAAGTTTGAAGAGCTGAAGAGTATCTGCTGGTGTGGCAACAAGGCTCACATGAACTCCCGGGTCAACGAAGCAGGGCAGGTGATGCGTGATGGCGAGCAGGTGGAGATCGGCGGCAACGATCGCTATGTGTCACTCTGTCGCAAACACTATCTCGAAGGTCGGGCCTACAAGTAAGTCGGCTGCGATAATTGAATCGTCGAGAAGGGCGCCAATCTGGCGCCCTTTTTATTTTCCCCAACTTCTATCGCTGTGGTTCAGTCGATCTCGATATCCACCGGCGCAATGATGGGGTCGGCCACCGGCAGGCGTTGAAACAGCTGGCGAAAATGGTGCTGTACCCGGCTTATATCGACCAGTGACATGCCGGAGGCAAAACCGAACCAGACATAGAGGCCGGTGAGATCGCGAAACATCGGCGGCAAATAGCGGGGAGCGGCGATCAGCCCCTCCAGATAGTGCTGATAGAGCACCGGAATGTCATCCAGTGTCACCTTGCCGACAAACAGCATCGGCAGGATCTCGGGCACCCCTTCCAGCACGGCGCTGCGGATAAAGTTGACCGTCTCCACATAGCCACGCACGTAGGAGAGATCCTTGGTAAAACAGGCGCCGCCGCCCACCATGCCGCCACGAAAGACCCGCTGGGTGATCTTGTAGGCGTCGTGCTCGCTGGTGCCCTGCTGCACGAAGTGCTGAAACACCTCGATAAAATCGGCGCCGCGCTCGGCCATGTCGATGGCCATCACCCGATCGGAGATACGCTTGGCCCGATCCGGAAAGGAGCTGAAGGTGAGGGTCTCTATCAGGACAGCCAGCCCCTCCTGACAGGCGGTGATCCGCGGTGAACCGGCGCTCAGCCAAGTGGCATAGGGCTGCTGGCGACCGTTGAGGGTGGTGCCGACATGGACCCACCCCTCGTGTACTTCCAGCACCTGCAAGTCCAGCTCGGAGAAACGGGCGTGGGAGTTGAGCTTGATGTAGTCGCCACCGGCCGCTGCATCGGAGACGATGCCATCGCTCAGCTTCACCTGCACAGTGCCGTCACTGAAGTAGCTCGACAGCTTGCCCTGCAGTTTGGCGACCGCGGCTTCTCCTTCGAACTCCTTGGGGTAGGGGCGCACCAGATGGCGGGCGCCGGGCAGGGAGAAGATATCGCACAGGCGGGCGCCCAGCTCCTTGAGAGTCTTGCGATCCCCGCGCAGGTGATCGCTGGCAGAGCCATAAAGCAGCTGGCTGTAACGCTGAAAATCGGGTTGGCCGCGCTGGCGCAGCATCTCGATCACCACCATGTACTGATCGACCGTCTCTTGCAGGATCCGGCCAAGATCGTCCTGTGGCCCCAACTTTCTGCGGATCCTGTCCCGCAGCTCCTTGAGCTCCAGATACTTGTTGCGCGGATCGAAGCCGAGGGGGAGGGCATCATAGAAGTGCCTGTCGATAGCGGGCAGCTCCCTGCCACCGCTTGCCAGAAAGCGATCCTGCAGATGGCGTGGCCATTTGATGGCATCCAGAATGCGGATGGGTTTTTGCAGGGTGAGCAGCTCATCCGAGAGTGATTTCAGATGAAGGCGATACTTTTCTTGGATAGTCATGGGGCCCCCTGTGGGGCAAGCGTCATCGTGGATTTGGCTGAGTATATGCATAGCGCTTGCCAAAAAGAAGCGAGCCGCAGGGTTATCGGGTTGGCGTGCTTTTTGTTGATAGCAAATTGGTTTAGACTGCGCCCCTTGATCCCAATCTTGTCGTGGAAATGATGAATATCCCCAGCTCCGAAATGATAATGCGTTGGTTGCAACAGGCTCGTATCGAGCACTATGTCTGCGACCAGTGTCACGGTATCCACATTGTCTCTTTGCAGTCGGTCGATGGTATTCAGGAGAGCCGGATCTTCGTGGAAGAGGAAGGCCTGCTGTTCTCCTCCGAGCTGGAAGTGCGCCCCTCCGCAATGCTGCCGCTGGTTGCCGAACTGGGCCGACTCAATATGCAGTACCCCTCCCTCAAGGTGTTCCTCGATATCATCGATGACAACCTGCCGCGGCTGGTGGTCGGCCACACCGTCTTTACCAAGGCCGGACTCAGCGTCGAGCAGTTCCTGTTGTTCGTGCAAAGCACCATCGCCGCAACCCACGAACTGGTTGCCGAATGCGAACGTTCCGGCTTTCTCAACCTGCCGGAAATCCAGGTTGCTCCGGAATCTGTGCATTAAGTGTTCGAACGATTCGCCAGGTGAAAAAAGCCGTTGACGCGGGCGGGGCTTTCCCCTAAATTACGCCCCGTTCCAGCGCAACAGCGCAGCGAACACCGTGTTGGCTGAACACGTTAAACCACAGACCAAAATTTGGTGAGGTGTCCGAGTGGCTGAAGGAGCACGCCTGGAAAGTGTGTATACGGCAACGTATCGAGGGTTCGAATCCCTCCCTCACCGCCA
>NZ_JBFODV010000197.1:0-2182 GCF_040908495.1 Aeromonas sp. R1-1
CTATCATCTCGACCGCACCGCCATCGCGGTGATGGCGTTGCAGCTCGCCATCGCGGCGGCCATCGGCATCGGAGTCATGGTGTCGAGTTTTCGCTCAAGCGTGGAGATCTGGCTCGGCCAGCGTCTGGCCGCCGACCTCTATGTCACCGCCCCCAAGGGGGTGGCGGGCAACAAGGGCACTTTGAGCGACACAACCCTTAAGACCCTGCTCACCAATCCGCTGGTGAGCGCCGCCTCGCGCCGCTCGGTACACCCCGCCCGCTGGCAGGGGCAGCCCATCGAGTGGGCGCAGATGGATTTTATCCCCCAGCTTAAAGCAGCCTATCCGCTGCTGGCCGGACGCTGGCCCACCCGCCCCGACGAAGTGCTGGCGAGCGAACCGCTGACGGTGCGCCTCAGGGTCAAGATGGGCCAGACATTGGCGATCAGCGGCGAGCAGGGGCCAAGGCAGTTCACCGTCACCGGCGTCTATCAGGACTACGGCAGCGACAAGGGGCAGATCCTGCACGCCTTCGAGGCGGGCGCGGTGCAATCCCTCGCCCTCTTTAGCGACGACCCCGAGCTCCTGGCCGACCGCCTGCGCGAGCGCTTTGGCGAGCAGCTAAACCTGCTCTCCGCCCCCGCCATCCACAGCGCGGCGCTCAAGGTGTTTGACCAGACCTTTGTGGTGACCGAGCTATTGAAACTGCTGATCCTCGGCATCGCCTTTGTCGGGATTGGCTCGGCCTTTATGGTGCTGGGGCTGGCGCGCCGTGGCGAGTTGCAGACCTTGCAGAGTCTGGGCTTGAGCCCCCGCCACTGCCGCCAGCTGCTGGTGTGGCAAGGAGCGGGATTGGGGCTGCTCACCGCCCTGCTGGCCCTGCCGGTGGGGTATGGCCTCGCCTGGGTGCTGATCGAGGTGGTCAATCCCCGCGCCTTTGGCTGGCGCCTCGCCTTCGAGGCCGCCCCCCTTCATGCGGTCACCGCCCTATTGCTGGCACCGGTCTGTGGCGCATTGGCCTCCTGGTATGCAGCAAGGAGAGTGGTATGAAATATCAGTTAGCGCACTGGCTCAGCCATGGCTTGAAGCTCCCATCGACCACTTCCCTCTCTCCATCCCTTCTTCAGCGCAAAGAAGAGCTGAGTGCGGCATTGAACCATCCCCTCTCCCTTCGGGAGAGGGCCAGGGTGAGGGGGATCTTGTCCTCCTTACGGCCCCTGTGGCTCGCCCCCCTCTTGCTACCGCTGATTGCCATGATTGGCAGCGCGCAGGCCAGCGATCTGGGCGCCCTGCTCGGCGGCGGCAACGACAGCTTCAAAAAAGTGCTGCCGGGGCAAACCATCAAATTGCCGGAGGATCACGCCGCCCACCCCGATTACCGCTCCGAGTGGTGGTATCTCACCGGCAATCTCAAGGATGAACAGGGGCGCGAATATGGCATGCAGTGGACCCTGTTTAGGCAGGGTATCGAGCAAGAACTCCGCACCAGCAACCCCTGGCTCACGCCCCAGCTCTGGCTGGCCCAGTTTGCCATCACGGATCTCAACCGTGGCACCCATCAGCAGGATGAACGGGCCAGTCGGCAGGGGCCGGGACTGGCGGGAGCCAGCGGCGGCCAATATTGGCTCAAAGAGTGGCGGCTTGCCTCGCAAGGGGCTGCGCTGTTCCCCGCCACCCTCAAGGTGCAGAGCAAGATTGGCGAGCTGAATCTGACCGTCACTGCCGCCAAGCCGCTGGTGCTGCAAGGCAAGGCCGGTTACAGCGAGAAGAGTCCGGGCAACGCCTCCTTTTACTACTCCTACCCGCGCCTCACTCTTCGCGGCACCCTGACTCGTGATGGCGAAACCCGCACCGTCACCGGACAAGGCTGGTTTGATCACGAGTGGAGCAGTTCGGTATTGGCCGAGTGGCAATCGGGCTGGGACTGGTTTTCGCTCCAGTTGAACGATGGCCGCGAGCTGATGCTGTTTCGCCTGCGCACCAAAGCGGGCCGCGCAGAGCCCGAGAATCGCTACGGCATTTTGATTGAGCGGGATGGCAGCAGCCGGGTGCTCGCCCCCGACGCGATTCGCCTTACGCCGGGCAACACCTGGCGCGGCCCCAAGGGGCAGGATTACCCCGTCGAGTGGCAGCTAAACGCCGCCGGAATGAGCCTCACCATCAAGGCCCGTCAGCCCAATCAGGCCATGACCGGTCGCTTTG
>NZ_JBFODV010000198.1:0-17787 GCF_040908495.1 Aeromonas sp. R1-1
TCTGGCCCACGGCACCGACGGCAGACTCATCCCCCGCTCAAGCCAGCCAGCATGCACAGAGCCACCCGCACGATCCCGAGAAGGAGGCCGCCGATGCCCTGCAGACGCGCTATCGCACCTTTGTCTCCGCCCAGAGCAGCCTGACGGTGCCCACCGAGATCTCCCTCGCCAGCTTGCAGATCCTGTTTGACGAGCGGGAGCAGCTGCGCCAGCAGAGCTTTACCCCGGCCGAGCAGGCCCAGCTGTTTACCGAGGATAGGCTGATGGAGCAGCTGACCCTGCGCCGCAGGGCGCTGGCGGAGGCGAGAGACAGCGACAAGTCGCAGTTGGCCAGCGAGCTGGATCTCTGGCTGGCGGAGCAACCGGGCTGGTTTCGCGAGGCGGAGGCCAACAGCCGCCTGCTTGGGGAGTTGCAAGAGCTGGCGCAGATGGACCCGGCCAAACGGGAGGCTCTGCTGCTGGAGACGGGAGGGCCGGAAGCGGTGGATCGGATGCGCCAGCTGGAGCAGAACCGGCAAGGGTTCGAGGAGCAGCTCAGCGGCTTTCTGGCCGAGCTCAGACAACTGCCGAACGAGGCCCGGGCCGAACAGCAGCAGGAGCTGCTGGCCCGCTGGTTCGAACCCGGACAGTGGCGCCGGGTCGAGGCGATCACCCGGCTCAAGCTGGGGGAGCCACAAGCCGAATGAGAAGGGGGCCCGCGATGGGCCCCCTTGCTATTGCGCTTATTGCGGCTTGTTGGCCCCCGGCAGCGGCTGCCAGGTGAGGCGGGTCACTTGGGTGCCCTGCACCTCGCACTTGAGGCTCAGCTCCTGCCACCCCTTATCCTGACGCAGGGAGACCTCCCCTTCGATCCCCTGCTCGCCAATCTTCAGCTGATCCTGCTCGAAGATCACCTTGTCGCCATGGGCGAGATCCATCAGTTTGCCGTTGCAGAGCCAGTGAGCGAGATCCGCCCCCTTCAGCTTGACGCCCCCCTTGGCCGCCTTCTGCTCGGCCGCGCTCACCACAAACAGCTTGCTCAGCTCGGCGGCTCGCTTGGTGAGCCACTCCTGACGCTGCTGCATGCTCATCTTGCTGACGAACTCGGCGGGCTGCCCCTTCTCGTCCAGCCATTGGGTCAGCTTGCCGCTGTCATCAAAGGCGAACTGGGCGGCGGGCTCTTTGACCCCGAACAGCTTGCCACCCTTGAAGTAGTAGCGGCTCTCCCCTTCCAGCTTGCCCAGCTCGTTCATGATGGGCACGGCGATGATGACGGGGGCGCCATCGATCCAGGCCTTGATGTCGACGCCGTCATGGCTGAATTGACGGGTATCGAGGGCGCTCTCGGCCCCTTTCTCCATCAGGGTAAACTGCTCGGCGAGAGAAGCGGCCAGAGAAGGGAGGGAGCAGAATCCCAGGGTCAGCGCGATCGCTGTGTTGCGCATTGAGTTGTACATAGCACTCCTGTGATGGGCCATCCGGCCCGTGGTTAACTCTCTGTCAGCCAGGCCCGCAACCCTTCCCGGTGAGCATCGCTCAGGGGCAGGGATTGGCGGGCCCGGTAGTCAAAATGGATCAGGGTCGTTTCGGCGGTGACGGCCAGTTCGCCGCCCTGCCAGGCCTCCTGCCAGACCGTAAATGAGCTGGTGCCGATGCGGCGTACGCCGGTCTTGATGGTGACCGGCTGGCCGTAGAACAGCTCCCGTTTGAACTGCACTGTGTAGCCCGCGATGATCAGGTGCCAGTTATGCACATCCAGATCGGGGGAGAAGATCCGGAACAGGGGATCCCGCGCCGATTCGAACCAGACCGCCGGCACCGTATTGTTGATATGGCCGAGGGCATCCGTCTCCTGAAAGCGGGGTTGGATCTGCATTTCCAGCATGGGTTGACTCCTTGTCTCTTTGTTTCTGTCCTTGTCCGTTCATGGGACATCAGTGGCCAATGGGTGGCCGCCGGGCATCATCAGCGGATCAGCATGTTACATGATACTGCTGGCCCAAGCACAGGGATGCCAGCGGCCCTGCGATACCGGCCAGCAGGTGTCGCAGCGCGGCAGATTGTGGTGCTCTGCAAAAAGCAGACAGTAAAAAGCCCCGCACATCTTGGCTGTGCGGGGCTGGTGCAGATAACCAAACGGCTCGGGGACTAGCCCAACAGATCGAAGCGATCCGCATTCATCACCTTGTTCCAGGCGGTGATGAAGTCACAGACAAACTTCTCCTTGTTGTCATCCTGGGCATAGACCTCGGCATAAGCGCGCAGCACCGAGTTGGAACCGAACACCAGATCCACCCGGGTGGCCGTCCACTTCAGGGCGCCGCTGCGGCGATCGCGGATCTCGTAGAGATTGCTCGCTTTCGGCAGCCACTGGTAGCCCATGTCGGTCAGGTTGACGAAGAAGTCGTTGCTGAGAACCCCGACCCGGTCGGTAAAGACCCCGTGCCCGGTTCCGTCGTGGTTGGTGCCGAGCACCCGCATCCCGCCGACCAGCGCCGTCATCTCGCAGGCGGTGAGCCCCATCAGCTGGGCGCGATCCAGCAGCAGCTCCTCCGCCGTCACCACATAGTCCTGCTTCAGCCAGTTGCGGAAGCCGTCGGCCAGCGGTTCCAGCACCTCGAACGAGGCCACATCGGTCTGAGCCTGAGTGGCGTCCCCCCGGCCAGGCGCAAACGGCACGCTCACCGTCACCCCGGCGGCCTGGGCTGCCTGCTCGATGGCGAGGTTGCCCCCCAGCACGATGAGATCCGCGACGCTGACGCCACACTCGGCCGCCAGCTTGTCATAGACCGCCAGCACCTTCGCCAGCCTCGCCGGTTCGTTGCCCGGCCAATCCTTCTGGGGCGTCAGCCGGATGCGGGCACCGTTGGCTCCGCCCCGCTTGTCGGAGCCTCGGAAGGTACGGGCACTATCCCAGGCGGTAGTGACCCGCTCGCTGATGGAGAGGCCACTGGCGGCGATCCTGCCCTTCACCGCCGCCACATCATAATCGGCACGTCCAGCAGGCACCGGATCCTGCCAGATCAGATCTTCTGTCGGCACATAGGGGCCGACATAGCGGCTCTTCGGCCCCATATCCCTGTGGGTCAGCTTGAACCAGGCGCGGGCGAAGGCGTCGGAGAAGGCCGCCGGATCATCGCGGAAGCGCTCGGCAATCTTGCGATACTCGGGGTCGAATTTGAGCGCCATATCGGCATCCGTCATCATGGGTTTGCAGCGGATCGACGGGTCCTCCACATCCACCGGCATATCCTCTTCGGCGATATTGATCGGTTCCCACTGATGGGCCCCTGCCGGTGATTTTTGCAACCACCAGTCGTACTTGAACAGCAGCTCGAAGTAACCGTTGTCCCACCTGGTCGGGTGGGTGGTCCAGGCACCCTCGATGCCGCTGGTCACTGTGTTGCGGCCGATGCCGCGGCTGTGGTGATTGATCCAGCCCAGCCCCTGCTCCTCGAGGCTGGCCCCTTCCGGCTCGGGCCCGAGATGCTTGGCGTTGCCGTTGCCGTGAGCCTTGCCGACGGTGTGGCCACCGGCGGTCAGTGCCACTGTCTCTTCATCATCCATCGCCATGCGGGCGAAGGTGACCCGCATATCCTGCGCGGTTTTCAGCGGATCGGGCTGGCCATCCACCCCTTCCGGGTTGACGTAGATAAGCCCCATCATCACCGCCGCCAGCGGGTTTTCCAGATCCCGCTCGCCGGAATAACGACCACCCGGCTTGCCGCTGGGCGCCAGCCATTCCTTCTCCGATCCCCAGTAGATATCCTTCTCCGGGTGCCAGATATCCTCGCGGCCAAAGGCGAAGCCGAAGGTCTTGAGCCCCATGGACTCATAAGCCACGGTGCCCGCCAGAATGATCAGGTCGGCCCAGCTGATCTTGTTGCCGTACTTCTTCTTGATGGGCCAAAGCAGGCGACGGGCCTTGTCGAGGTTGGCGTTATCCGGCCAGGAGTTAAGGGGGGCGAAACGCTGGTTGCCGCTGCCACCGCCGCCGCGGCCATCGGCGATGCGGTAAGTCCCGGCCGAGTGCCAGGCCATGCGGATCATCAGGCCGCCGTAGTGGCCCCAGTCGGCGGGCCACCACTCCTGACTGTCGGTCATCAGGGCGGTCACATCCTGCTTGAGGGCCGCCATATCGAGCCCCTTCAAGGCTTCCCGATAGTTGAAACCGGCCCCCAGCGGATTGGTCTTGGTATCGTGTTGATGAAGAATGTCGAGGTTGAGGCTCTTCGGCCACCACTCCATTCTGGACGTCTCGACGGAGGTGGTTCCCCCGTGCATGACCGGGCATTTTCCTGCGGAACTGTCTGAATTGTTGCTCATCGTTTTCCTCATTTGCTCTGCTGTCCATAACCTGAAACAGCATGGCACAGAGGCGTGACACAAACTGTGCAGCAGCGGCCGATTTACGGATCTTTCACGCAAGCGGCCACGGAACGCCCGTCAGCCGCGACAGAAATTAGACGAACTATGGCGCCTCTGCGGGCTGATGGGGCGGCTCGGGCCGCAGCCAGGCGCTGCGAAAATCGAACCAGCCAAGCGCTGTCATCCGCACCCCGTGTACACCGACCCGGCTCTCCAGCTCCAGCCAGTGGTGAAACAGCGGCACAAACCAGCTCTGCTGCTGCACAGTTGCCAGCAGGGCGCGGGGGCCAGGCTCGGCACCGCTGGCGCGCCACTGCATCAACCCTTGCCACAACCCATGCTGACTGCCCCACACCTTGCGCAGCAACGGTGTGCCCTGCAACCAGGCGTAGGGGGCAAAGGGGCCGGCATGTTCGAGGTTGAGGGTGCCGAGCCAGAGATCCACATCCTCATCCTCGCCGCTTACCCAGCGGCCGTAATCGAGGGTGCGCACCTCCAGCCGGATCCCCTGTTCGGCCAGCAGGCTGCTCATGGCGTTGGCGCACTCGTTGAATTCCAGATGCTGGTTGAAACAGGCAAGCACCAAGGTCGTCGGCAACTGCGCCGGTGTGGGCAAGGGCGCGGGCAGTGCTTCGCGCCAGTGGGGCAGCAGGCCGAGGGCGCTGGTCCAGCCCCGTTGTAACTCGGGGGCGACCCGCCCCATCAGGGCAACCGGATTGAGCAGCTGGCCGAGCCACTGGCGCAGAGCGGGATCCTGCAAGGATCCGGAACGATCGTCTTGCAGCAGGAAGTAGCAGCCCGACTCCAGCTCCGACTCGCCGCGCATGGTGCCGAGCTCAGGGCTGTCGCGCCCCAGCTGCAGGTGGGTCTCCAGCCGCTCAGCAAGCTCCGGCAGCATCCAGATATCGATCTCGTCGAGCAGGGCGCGCAGGCCGAAGTAGTCGTCAAACGCCGCAAGGCAAAGATGCAGGGGATCGTTGGCGGCCACCCGGTAGGGTCCGGTGCCCACCGGTTGCAGGGCAAAGCCTGCCTCCCCCTTGAGCTCCCGCGGCAAAATGGTCGCCACCGGTTCGGCCAGCAGGTGGGGCAGCCAGGGATCCGGGCTGTCGAGATAGAGATCCAGGGTGCGCGGCCAGGGGCTCTCCAGCCGATCCAGATGGGCGAACAGCGGGCGATCCCGCAGGGCCAGCAGACTCTCCATCACATCTTCCACCACCAGCTCGCGACCGTGGTGAAAACGCACCGCCGGGCGCAGATAGAAGCGCCAGTGACAGGGGCCTAGACACTCCCAGTGGTGGGCCAGATCCCCTTCGATTTCCCCATTTTCCTCATTTCGCCGGGTGAGGCCGTTGAAGATCTGGCGGCTCAGGTGAATTTCGGAACGGCGCATCGGGCCGGTGGGCAGCAACTGCGGCAACGGGCGATAGTATGGCACCCGCAGGATCTGGCGCCCCTCGCGGGTGGCCTGACCGAGCTGTTCGATCAGCAACGGAGTGAGCAGATCGAGGCGATCTTCGGCCAGCCGCACCGCCTGCGCCAACTGGCCCTGACTGAGCAGATCCCGCAAGCGGCGCCGGGTCAGGCTCTCCTGACTATCGAGCAGGGTGAGCCGGGAGCGCCGCCCCCGCCCCGCTTCCGCCGACCAGCTGAGCCAGCCCTGATCCTGCATCCGCCGCAGCAGCAGGCGAGCGTTGCGCGGGGTGCAGCAGAGCAGATCCGCCACCTCGGCGAGGCTGATCTCCCGTTCGTCGCTGCCAAGCAGCTGGGCGAGTCGTTGAAATTGCTGGTAAAGGCGACCGGTCGGCATAAAAGAGGAAATCCTGTTGCTATAAGTCATCAGTTTTTACTTCCGCATTTTAGCTCAATACTGCTGATGAACGTGAGAACCACAGTAGAGGAGCACCATCATGAGCCACGCCAACCCCCTCAAACCGAACCGGATCCAGCAGACCTTGCGCCGTTACTTCAAGCGGATCCTGCCGCGCCCGCTGCCACTTATCGAAGATCCCATGCAGCAGCTCAACCGCCTGATGCAGTGGGATATGAACCAGATCGACGACAAGGAGTATCGCCGCCGCCTCTGAGTGCGAGCCGTGCCAACCACTCGGGATGCGCATCCCCCTGCGGGCGACATTGCTTTGCCGGATCTTGCTGTTTACATCGGCCACGGGCCTGATAGATTGGACGTCTATCCATCTATAACTGCGACAAGCAACATCCAACAAGGAGTGTGTGATGAAAGATGCGACCCTGGCCCTGCACCACGGCTTTTCCAACGACCCCACCACCAAAGCGGTCGCCGTGCCCATCTACCAGACGGTGGCCTACGAGTTCGAGAGCGCCCAGCACGGGGCGGATCTGTTCAATCTGGCGGTGCCGGGCAACATCTACACCCGCATCATGAACCCCACCAACGATGTGCTGGAGCAGAGGATGGCCGCGCTGGAAGGGGGGATCGCCGCGCTGGTGGTCTCGGCAGGTTCCGCCGCCATCACCTACGCCATTCAGGCGCTGACCGCCGCCGGTGACAACATTGTCTCCACGCCCCAGCTCTATGGTGGCACCTACACCCTGTTCGCCCACATGCTGCCGAGTTTCGGGGTCGAGGTGCGCTTTGCCAAGGATGACAGCGCCGAAGCCATCGCCGCCCTCATCGACGACAAGACCAAGGCGGTCTACTGCGAGAGCATCGGCAACCCGGCGGGCAACATCGTCGATCTGGCCGCGCTGGCCAAGGCAGCCCACGCCCGCGGCGTGCCGCTTATCGTCGACAACACGGTCGCCACCCCGGTACTCTGCAAGCCCATCGAACACGGCGCCGACATCGTCGTACACAGCCTGACCAAATATGTCGGCGGCCACGGCAACTCGCTGGGTGGCGTCATCGTCGACTCGGGCAAATTCCCCTGGGCGGATCACGCCGAGCGCTTCCCACAGCTGACCAAACCCGAGCCCTCATACCACGGGGTGGTCTACACCGAGGCCTTTGGCCCCGCTGCCTTTATCGGTCGGGTACGCACAGTGCCACTGCGCAATACCGGCGCGGCGCTGGCGCCGATGAACGCCTTCCTGCTGCTGCAAGGGCTGGAGACTCTGAGCCTGCGGATGGAGCGCCACGTCGACAACGCCCTGCGGGTCGCCAACCACCTCAAGCATCACCCCAAGGTGGCCTGGGTCAGCTACGCCGGTCTGCCGGGTCACCCGCACTATCTGCTGGCAGAGAAGTACATGGCTGGTCGCCCCTCGGCCATCCTCTCGTTCGGTCTGAAGGATGGCTACGAGGCGGGCGTGCGCTTCTACGATGCGCTGAAGATCTTCAAGCGGCTGGTCAACATCGGCGATGCCAAGTCGCTGGCCTGCCACCCCGCCTCCACCACCCATCGCCAGCTGAGCGAGGAGGAGCAGGCCAAGGCTGGCGTCAAACCTGAGATGATCCGGCTGTCGGTAGGGATCGAGGCGATCGAGGACATTCTGGCGGATCTGGATCAGGCGCTGGAGGCCTGAGTCAGTCAACGAGGGAGCGGGCATCAGCCCGCTCTTTTTTAGCCATCGGTGAACCGCCCCCCTCGCCCGTTCGTACACACTTTCCTGCCACCGAATCGAGGTCGTTATGATAGTCCTGCACCACCTGAACAAATCCCGCTCCCAGCGCATCATCTGGCTGCTCGAAGAGCTGGGCCAGCCCTATGAGATCAAGGCGTATCAGCGCGATGCCGCCACCTTTCTGGCGCCGCCCGAGCTAAAAGCCATCCACCCCCTCGGCAAGTCGCCGGTCATCGAGTTCGACGGCCGGGTGCTGGCGGAATCGGGCGCCATCACCGAGTACCTGATTGCCCGCTACGCCCCGGATCGGCTGGCACCGGCACCAGATAGCCCGGAGTATCCCGAATACCTGCAGTGGCTTCACTTTGCCGAGAGCTCGGGCATTCTGCCACTGCTGCTCGACATGTTCGTGCGCAAGGATGGCAGCCCGATGCGCTTCCTGCCGGACTACGCCAGGGCGGAGTGTGCCAAGGTGCTTGGCTACCTCAATGAGGTACTGGCGAAACGCCACTATCTGGTGGGGGATCGCCTCTCCGGCGCCGACATCATGAACTCCTTCCTGGTGGATCTGCTGGCGCAAAGCGGCCAGCTGGCCCACTTCCCGCATCTGCAAGCCTATTGGGAACTCCTCAATACCCATCCGGCCCGTCAGAAGGCGGTAGAGCTGGAGCGCGAGCTGGATCAGCGCCCCTGATCCGAATCGCCATCATGCAAAACGCCCCGACTGTCGGGGCGTTTTTGTTATGCAGCGGGCTGCGGTTTACTTGGTCGCGGGCAACTTGTCCCGGCGCGACTTCCACCACCATCTCAAGCGGATCTGGGAGATCAGCATCCCCGCCAGCATCAGGGCGCAACCGGCAATGGCGCGCTCATCCAACGTCTCACCCAACAGCAACACGCCCCCCACGGCGGCAAAGACGGCCTCCAGACTAAGGATGATGGCGGCGTGGGCCGGATGAGCGCCCCGCTGCCCCACCACCTGCAGGGTATAACCGACCCCGACCGACACCAGCCCGGCATAGAGCAGCGCCTGCCAACCTGCCACGGCGCCGCTAACAGTCGGGGTTTCGATAACAAAAGCAGTGGCGAGGCTGAGCAGGCCGCAGACCACGAACTGCACTCCAGCCAGCTTGATGGGGGCAACCCGGTTGGAGTAGTGATCCACCAGCAGCAGGTGAACGGCCCAGAACAGGGCGCCGACCACCTGCAGCAGATCGCCAAAGCCGATGGTGAACTCGTCGGTAACGCTCAGTACATAAAGACCGGCCAGCGCGATGATGGCGCCGATCCAGGTATTGAGCCCGCTCTTGTGGCGCAGCAGCAGCCCCAGTACCGGCACCAGAATGATGTAGAGCCCGGTGATGAAACCGGCCTTGGCGGCCGTGGTGTAGAGCAGTCCCACCTGCTGCAGGGATGCGGCACAGAACAGCACCAGCCCGGCCAGCCCCCCACCGGTCAACAGTTGGCGATGGTCGCCCGTGGCGACCACTGGTTGACGGGATTTGAGCCACCAGAGCAGCGGCAGCAGGGAGAAGGCACCGAGCAGAAAGCGCAGGCCATTGAAGGTATAGGGCCCCATGTGATCCATCCCGAGGCGCTGGGCGACAAAGCCCATACCCCAGATGGTGGCAGCCATCAGCAACATCAGATTGGAGCGCATGGCGATTCTTCCTTAAATCGGCGCGTGACGGGTTATCCGATCCAAGATACCCGCCTCCCTATCCTCTTGTCTCCACTCTTTGTCTTCGCTCTTGCTCTCAACGCGCTGCATCGCACTGCTTTTGAGCACCGCGAGTGCTAAAGCAGCGAGGGCTTGGTGAACACGGCCAACAGGGCAATCAGTAGCAGATTGCCCCGCAGGATCCACACCACCCGGAAGTGCTGCTGAATGGAGATCATCGGCGCCTTGCCCAGACGCAGGGCGCGACGCCAGCGATAGAAGAGGCGGCTGGGATAAACGAGGGAGCCAACAATCAGCAGAAACAGCCCCATCTTGAGGCCGTGGGCAGGATGGGCAAAGATCTCTGCCACCGAGCTGGCATGCTCGAGGGCCAGCAGACACCCGGTGGCAAAGATGGAGAAGAGCGCCAGCGCAGCCACCCCATCTGCCAGCAGCAGACGGCGCACTCGCAGCATGTTCAGGCCGCGCCGAAAGATCAGATACTCGACACAGAGGGCAAGGATTAGCACCACTATGCTGCCATAATGAATCATTGAGAGCAGAGTGTGGTTCAGCATCGGAAACATCTCATTTTCTGCCTTTAGACGAGCCGCACCGCATCATATATGCTGGTGCCACCCGAGACGAAAAGGATCTGTTCATGTCCCCCGCCAAGCCCAAGAACACTTGGTCTTTGATCACCCGCATGCGGCTGGGCCTCCTCTTGCTTTTTATCCCTGTGTTGCTGCTCGGCAGCATCTACTACCTGCATATGGAGCGCACCCTGCGCCACGAGCAGCAACAGAACCTGATTGCTCGCAACACCCAGTATTTCCATACCCTGATCGAACCCTATCTGGCGACCCTCAAACGCCAGTTTACGCTCATTTATCAGCAGGTAAATTATCAGGATTTCAGCGGCCCGGAGATCCTTAACGGCGAGCGCTACCTGCAACAGTGGCAGGCCTATCACAAGGTGATGGAGCTCGATTACGTCTATGTAGGCACCGAGCATCGCAAGATGCTGATCCACCCCTCCTGGCAGGCCGACGAAAAGTTCGATCCCAGAACCCGCCCCTGGTATCTGCTGGCATCCAGCCATCCCGGACAGATTGTCTGGACCGATCCTTATTACGACTACACCTTGGGCACCCTCACCATGGCGCTGGCCCGGGTAATTAAAGATCCTGACGGCAAGCGGGTTGGCGTACTCTCGCTGGATACCCAGCTCACCCCCCTCGCCAGCTGGCTAAACAGTCGGCATGCTCAGAGTCACCATCTGGGTAATGGCTATCAGATCCTGCTCAACCATGACGGGCTGGTGCTGGCCCATCCGGATCGCGAACGGGTATTCAAACCCCTCGCCCACCCCGACTGGCTGGCCCGGATGCAACAGCCGCAGGGCTTTTTCCTCGATGATGCCAGCGGCCTGATGGTCTCCTACTACCGCATCCCCGAGCAGCGCTGGATCCTGCTCAGCGTCGAGCCGACTGCCAGCATGCAGCAGGTGATCGACAGCGTCTCTATCAACGTGCAGTTGATGATTGCCGTCGCCTGCATTCTCTATCTGCTGCTGGCCCTGCTCTGGTCCCGCTACTTCCGCCGGATGCTGGGGGAGATCACCCTGCTGATCCGCGCCAGCCGCTCCGGCGGTATCGCCTACAACGGCCGCCGCATGCTGGAGCTGGCCAAGGTCTATGAAGAGATGGATGCCGCCAGCCAGGACTTTGCCCAGATCCGCCTGCAAGCCCATCAGGACAAGCTCACCGGCCTCTACAACCGTCGCTTCTTCGACGAGTGCCTGCAGAAGCAGCTCAACAGTGGCGCCCCCTTCGGGGTGGTGATGTTCGATCTGGATGATTTCAAACGGGTCAACGATACCCACGGCCATCAGGCGGGGGATGTGGTGCTCAAGCGGGTAAGCAAGCTGGGCATGAATCTGTTCCACGAGTGGGGCTGGTTCTGCCGCTATGGCGGCGAGGAGCTGGTGCTGATCTTCCGTTACGGCGAAGAGCAGCCGATGCTTCCCTCCCTGCTGGAAGCGTTCCGGCTCGGGGTGGAGCAGCTGGAGTGGCGCGAACCCGACCTCACCATCACCATCAGCGGCGGGGTGGCTTTCAGCCGCTCCGGGCTCTCGGCCAAAGAGCTGGTGGAGCTGGCCGACAAGGGGGTCTATCAGGCCAAGCGGGAGGGGAAAAACCGTATCTGCTTCCCTCTGCGCAACGCCCCTCACCAGAGTGCCGAGGAGGACATTCCCGCCTTTGGCGAGCCCCGACAACAAACCAACGAAGGGTAGCCACCGCCGCCAGCACCAACCACAACGCCGTCAGCAAAAACAAAGAGAGAGGCTCCAGCCTCTCTCTTTGTTTATCGTGCTTCTTGCTGCACGTTAAGCCTGTGCGGTGCGCGATTCAGCGCTGCCACTCCCACACCGGCCAGCCCAGCTCCTCGGCCTGCTGACGCAGCGCGGGGGCAGGATTAACCGCATGGGGATGGCTCACCGCCCGCAGCATGGGCAGATCGTTGTGGGAGTCGCTGTAGCCAAAGCTCCCCTGCCAGAGGTGGTCCCTGCCGGCAAAGAGCTGGTTGATGCGGGCCACCTTGCCCTCGCGAAAACTGAGAGTGCCGCGGGTCTGGCCGGTCAGCATGCCGGCTTCCTCGTCGAGCAGGATGGCCACGCAGTGATCCATCCCCAGCATCTTCGCCATGGGGGCCACCAGATGCTCGCCGGAGGCGGAGATAAGCACCAGATCGTCGCCCCGCTCCCGATGCCATTCGATGCGCGCCAACCCCTCGGGGTAGAGGCGCTCGCGCAGCACCTGCTCGGCAAAGCGGGTAGAGAGCGAGTCGAGCCACTGGCGCGTCTTGCCCGCCAGCGGTTGCAGGGTGAAGGCCATGTACTGGTGCATATCCATCTTGCCTTGATGGTAGAGGGACATCATGGCCTGCTCCTCAGCGATCATGCTGGCGGGCGCCAGCTCCTCGGCCACCATGTACTCCAGCCAGAGGCTGGCGGAATCCCCGGCAATCAGGGTCTCGTCCAGATCAAACAGTGCCAGTGCCATGGGCGCTCCTCGCAGTGAAAATGGAAATGAAATGTGGCCTCATGCTACCTCACAGAGTTGATCCCGGGCCACCGCCAGGGTCACGGCACTGCCGGGTGCCAGCAGATCGCCAGCCGAACGGTTGAGGCAATCCACCGTCAACAGCCCCGCCTCGCACTCCACCTGATAGCGGATGACGTTGCCGAGCAGCTGTTGCTGGCGAATGATGCCGGGCAGGCTGGGCTCGCTGCTGGCCGCCCCTGCGGGCTGCAGGGTAATGGACTCCGGCCGCAGCGCCAGCTTGCCCTGAAAACGGGGGCCAAACAGCGACTTGCCCTGCTCGGCGCCAAGCAGGTTGTAGTTGCCGATAAAGCCCGCCACAAACTCGCTGGCGGGACGGGTATAGATCTCCTCCGGCGTGCCACTCTGGACGATGGATCCCTTGTTCATCAGGAAGATCCGATCCGACATGGTGAGCGCCTCCTCCTGATCGTGGGTCACGAAGATGGTGGTGAGCTCAAGGCGCTGCTGGATCTCGCGGATCTGCTGGCGCAGGCTGCGGCGGATGCGGGCATCCAGCGCCGAGAGCGGCTCGTCCAGCAGCAGGATCCGCGGCTGCACCACCAAAGCCCGGGCCAGTGCCACCCGCTGGCGCTGACCGCCGGAGAGCTCAGCAGGATAGCGGCGCTCGAAGCCGGTCAGCTCCACCAGCGCCAATGCCTCCTGCACGCTGGCCGCCAGCTCCCGCCCCGGCTGGGGTTTCATCTTGAGACCGAAGGCGACGTTGTCCCACACCGTCATGTTGGGGAAGAGCGCATAACTCTGGAACACCATGCCGATGCCCCGCTTCTGAGGCTCCTGCCAGGTGATATCTTCACCGGCTACCCGCACCTGACCGCCATCTACCGGAGTGAGCCCGGCCAGCGCCCGCAGCAGGGTGGACTTGCCGCAGCCGGAGGGGCCGAGCAGGGTCACCAGCTCCCCCTTGCGAATGCCGAACTCGATCCCCTCGAACACCCGGGTGTCGCCGTAGGATTTGTGCAGTTGATTCACTTCTAGATGGAACATGTTGATTCACCGATGAAATCTGTTGGCCGCCCAGGTGAGCAGCAGGGTCAGCAGGAAGTAGCTCATCACCAGCGCACTGGTGAAGTGGCCCGAGGTGGCGCGCATGTTGTAGAGGTAGACCTGCAGGGTCTCGTAACGGGTGCCCACCAGCATGTTGGCAAACACGAACTCGCCGAGCAGGAAGGAGAGGGAGAGAAACAGCGCCGCCAGCAATCCCTTGCGCAGACAGGGGATCACCACCAGCAGAAAGGCTCGGCTGCTGCTCGCCCCCAGCAGGTGGGCGGCATCCATCAGATCTTTCAGCGGCACCCCCTGCAGGCTGTTGGCCAGCGCCCGGTACATGAAGGGGAGCACCACGGTGAACCAGGTGCCGATCAGGATCCACGGCGTGCCGATAATCGGCAGCACGCCGTCCGCGTAGATCTGCAACAGCCCCACCGAAGAGACCACTGGCGGCACCGCAAAGGGGAGCAGGATCAACAGGTTCATCCAGGGATCCAGCTTGGGGAAGTAGTAGGCCACCACCAGCACGGTGGGTACCAGCACCAACGTCCCCAGCAGCAGGGTGGCGAAGCAGACCAGGAGGCTGCGGCCAAACGCCGCGAGAAAGCGCGGATCGCCCCACAGTTTGAGATACCAGTCGAGGGTGAAGCCGTCCGGCAGCAGAGTCGCGCCCCAGCGGGTGGAGATGGAGTAGAGAAAGGTAGCCAGCAGCGGCAGCAGCAGGGTGGCGACCAGCCCGCCCAGCACCCACTTGGGCCAGCGCGGCGTCAAATCATGCATGGGATTGCCCCTTGTTCACATAGCTCTTTTTCAGCAGCCACTGGTTGGCGGCCGTCACCACTCCCAGCAGCACCATCAGGATCACCGCCAGCGCCGCCGCCATATTGGGCTCGAGGAAGATATCGCCGGAGACCAGACTGGCCACCCGGATGGTCACCAGATTGAAGTTGCCGGTGGTGAGGGCGTAGGCGGAGGCATAGGCCCCCACCGCGTTGGCAAACAGGATGATCAGGGTGCCGAGCAGGGCGGGCGTGAGCACCGGCAGCGCCACATGCCACACATACAGCCCCTTGCTCGCGCCGAGCAGCGCGGCAGCCTGCGGCCACTCATCCTGCAGCGCATCAAACGCCGGGTAGAGCAGCAGCAGGGCGAGCGGGATCTGGAAATAGGTGTAGATGAGGATAAGGCCGCTGCCCGAGTAGAGGTTGAAGCCGTCGATCAATCCCCAAGATTTCAGCAGCAGGGTCACAGCACCATTGATGCCGAGAATGATGATGAAGGCGAATGCCAGCGGCACCCCGCTGAAGTTGCCGGTCATGGTGACAAAGGCCAGCAGCACCCGCTTGACCCGCTCGCCGCTGTGACGCAGCGCTGCCGCCCCGAGGGTGCCGATGGCAAGCCCCGCCAGACTGGCGATACCGGCGATGCGCAACGAGTTGCCGAACGATTGCAGGTAGAAGGGGGAGCTCAAAATCTCCCGATAGTAGTCGAGGCCCCAGCCATCGGGGGTCTGGAAACTGCCCACCAACACCCACACCATGGGGGCGAGCTGGAACAGGATCATCAAGAGGACAAAGGGCAGCAGCACCAGCGCGGGCAGCCAGTGGCGGCGCACCTTCTGCTTGGTTGCCACGGGTTGATCCACGAGGATCTCGGTGGTTGCAGGCATCATCAGTGCACCTCGCGCATAAAGGCGGCCTTGAGCAGCGGTGGCGCTGCCGGCTTGTCGTGGGAAATGCCCAGCAGATCCGCCATCAGGGCACAGAGCTGGGTCTGGGCAATCGCCACCCCATCCGGCCAGCGCTCGACGAAGGCATCGCCAAACAGCCAGAGCGGCACGGTGCGCTCTTCAGGCAGGGTGCCGCCGTGGCTCAGGTCGTTGTTCATGCCGTGATCCGATGTGACTACCACCTGATACCCCTCCGCCAGCCACTGGGGCAGCAGGTCGGCCAGCAGGCTGTCCATGCGGCGCGCCTGATTGCGGTACTGGCGGGAATCGAAGCCAAACTTGTGGCCCGCATCGTCCACCCCCATCGGGTGGATCAGCAGAAAATCGGGATCGTACTGGCTGCGCAGCCACTCGCCATCCATCAGCAGATGGCTGTCGGGGTAGTTGTCATCCCAGTAGAAGCAGCCGTGCTGGATCGGCAGCTGCTCATCGTGGGTAAAGCGATCGCGGGCCGCCAGCCAGGGGCTGCGGTTGTAGAGTTCGCTCACCCAATGGTAGGCCGCCGCTGCGGTGCGTTTGCCCGCAGCGCGGGCCAGATGGAAGATGGAGTCATGCAGACTGAGGCGACTCACCCCGTTGTGGGTGATGCCGCTCGCCACCGGCGGCACGCCGGTCAGGATGCACTCGTAGAGGGGTCGGGAGAGAGACGGCAGAGCAGCATTCAGGGTCGTATGCAGGCCCCGCCCCGCCTCCACCATGCCACCGAGGTAGCCCATGGTGTGGGCTACCTCGGCTGCCAGACCATCCACAAGTACCACTATCACCTTGTGTTGCACTGGATTCCCTTACTGCATGTTGATCATGACGGTTTCTTGCCACTGGCGCGGCAGGGCTTTGGAGCTCTGCTCCCAGGCGGCGTGATCCTGCACCGGTTTGGCATTGGCATACTGCTCGGCCGGCAGCAGCTTGGCCTTCACGTCATCCGGCAGCGCAACGTTGCTGCGGATCGGGCGGGCGTAACCACGGGCCAGGTTGATTTGACCGGCATCGGAGAGGATGTATTCCCGCGCCAGTTTGGCGGCGTTGGGGTTCTTGGCCCACTTGTTGATGATGGTGGTGTAACCGGCGATGACGGAGCCGTCACTCGGGATCACCACATCAAACTTCTTGGGGTCGATCTGGTCGCGGTAGTTGAGGGCGTTGAAGTCCCACAGCACACCCACTTCCACCTCGCCCTTCTCGATGTTGGCGATGGTGGGATCGTTCAGGGAGAGGCGGCCCTGCTTGGCCAGCTGGCCGAACAGCTCCAGTGCAGGTTTCAGATTCTTCTCGCTGCCACCGGTGGCATAGGCCGCCGCCAGCACGCCGTTGTTGGCTTGGGAGGCAACGCCCACATCACCCAGGGTCACCTTGTAGTCGCCACCCAGCAGGGATTGCCAGCTGGTGGGGGCGGCCTTGACCAGATCCTTGTTGATCAGGAAGGCGATAGTGCCGGTATAGGCCAGCATCCAGTGACCGTCCGCATCCTTGGCCCAGTTGGGAATATCGGCCCAGGTGGAGGGTTTGTAGGGTTGGGTCACCCCCTGCTTGACCGCAACCGGACCGAAGGCGCCGCCCACATCGCCGATATCGGCGGTGGCATTGGCCTTCTCGGCGGCGAACTTGGCGATCTCCTGCGCCGAGCTCATGTCGGTATCCTGATGCTTGATGCCGTAGATGCTGCCCAGCTGCTGCCAGGTATCCTTCCAGTTGGCCCAGCTGTCGGGCATGCCGATGCTGTGGAGCTGGCCTTCACCGCGGGCGGCCTTTTCGAGATCCGCGATATTTTCGGCTGCATAGCTATTTGTGGCAAAAAACGGTTGGCTGATGGCCACCATGGCCAGTGCACTTGCGATCACGCTTTTCATCATCCCATCCCTCTGGACTAGGTCAGTTAAGGTTCGAGAGGGATGCTAGAGGGGAATTGTGACGGTGGCGGGGCGCTTTAATGGCAGTTTGATGACAATCACCCTGTCATGGCGCTGTCATCCACAGCAGTTACAACTCTGAACCCGAGTGAGGCTGGACTATTCCAGTAAGGGATTGGCCAGCCACCCGCCGTCTGAATAAGCAACAGGGACAAGAGTGTGACCGAGCCGAGATTGAGCGAGCAGAGAGTGAACGAACAGAGCATGGCCGATGGCCGCGTCTCCTCCAAGTGCGAACAGATTTGCCAGACCCTGCGCCGCTATATCGGCAGCGGCCAATTGGGGGCCGGGCAGCAGCTACCCGCCGAACGGGCCCTGAGCGAGCGTTTCGCCACCACCCGCATCACCATCAAGGAGGCGCTCTCCAGCCTCGAAGCAGACGGCCTTATCTACCGTGCCGAGCGGCGCGGCTGGTTTGTGGCGCCACCCCGCCTCACCTACGATCCCGCCATCCACACCCACTTTCACCAGTGGATCGGCGAACAG
>NZ_JBFODV010000199.1:0-1075 GCF_040908495.1 Aeromonas sp. R1-1
GATCCGGCTCACCTTGTTGCCCTGCGCCATGTCGATCACCCGTACCTGACGCGCCCCCACCCGGCTCAACGCCTTTTTCGCCCCCGGCAGGTTCTCTTTTTTCGACACCAGCGAGCTGAACCAGAGGCACTGAGTGGCAAACTCCTTGCTCTGGGCAATCATGTTGGCCAGAAACGCCGCCTCGCCCCCTTCGCACCAGAGCTCGGCCTTCTGGCCGCCAAAATTAAGCACAGGAGCGCCTGTCACCTCCTTGCCCAGATTGCGCAGCTTGCGCTCCGTCCCCTTGCTCGCCTCTTCCAGCGATGCATGGAATGGCGGATTGCAAAGCGTCAGGGCAAAGCGCTCCTTCGGCCCTATGATGCCGCGAAACACATGGTTGGGGTTACCCTGCAGACGACACTCAATCTGGTTGCCGAGTCCGTTGCTCTTGGCCAGCAGGGTGGCCGCCTTGACCGAGACCGGATCGATATCCGATCCCACAAAACGCCAGCCATATTCGCGGCAGCCGAGCAGCGGATAGATGCAGTTTGCCCCCACCCCGATATCCAGCACCCTCACCCCCTTGCCGGTAGGGAGCTGGCCTGCGCTCTCGGCCAGCAGGTCGGCCGCCCAGTGCAGGTAGTCCACCCGTCCCGGGATAGGCGGGCAGAGGTAACCGGCAGGCAAGTCCCAGTGGGCAATCCCGTAGTGATGGGCCAGCAGGGCGCGATTGAGAGTCTTCACTGCATCGGGATCGGCAAAATCGATGGTGCGGGTACCGTAGTCATTGATAAAGACATGAGCGGCCAATTCGGGAGTTCGCAGGCAGAGCGCCTCAAAGTCGTAACCCGCCTGATGGCGATTACGGGAGTGAAGTCCGGATTTGCGGTCGCCCGACTTGGGGCCACCGGCTGATGGGATGCGGGGTTTCATACTGAGCCTGCCGAAGAAAACGGGCCCACACTATAGTGATTTGACTCGGGAAAGTCTAAACGAGGGCAATAAAAAAGGCTCTGTCCCAATTACGTGTTGAAAGGCTAATCTTGAAGTAGGCCATCACCTTGAGGTCTACCATCATGGATACCCCAGCCTTTCA
>NZ_JBFODV010000002.1:0-4829 GCF_040908495.1 Aeromonas sp. R1-1
AGCGAGTAATCGCGCTGTGTCCGTTTCACACCTTGTCCCATCGGGCTCTCCATTTATTAGGGGGAAAGGTGTAAACCATATTCAGGACGGGACATCCAAACAGCAAAAGCCCGACAACAAGGTCGGGCTTTTTTATCTGCAATGTGGGAATCAGGCTTAGAGCGCCAGAAACCCGAGGATCAGGATGGGGCCGAGCAGGCTCAGGATAAAGCCGGAGACAATGGCCACCGGCACCACCTGAATGCCCCCTGATTTCTGGATGACCGGCAGGGTGAAGTCCAGCGCCGTGGCGCCGCCATAACCGATGGCCGCCGAGGGGTGGCGTCGCATCAGGACCGGGATGATCAGAATGGCGATAAGCTCACGCCCAAGATCGTTGATAAAGGCAGCAGAACCGAGCACCGGCCCCAGTTTGTCGGCCACCAGAATGCCGGAGAGCGAATACCAACCGAAGCTCGAGCTCATCGCCAGACCATGGGCAAAGGGCATCCCCAGCAATTGGGCCGCCAGCAGGCTGCCAAGCCAGCTGCTGAGGATGACGGTAGCGGCGATCTTCATCCCCCAGGGGTTGAGCAGGATCTGGCGCAGCCGCATGCCGGAGTTGCGCATCTGCACCCCGATGAGAAACAGCAGCAGCATCAGGGCCCATTCGCTCCACTTGTCGATGGGCAGGGCGCGCAGATCCACCAGCAACCCGAGCAGCACACCGCCGAGCACCACAAAGCAGAGCTGCAGGGATTCCCACAACAGGTGCAGCTTGCTCGGCATTTTGCTATCGCTCGCCTCGTGGGTCGGCGGCGTGCGCTTGTCGAGCCACCAGAGGGCCAGCAGGTTGCAGAGCGTGATCGCGGTCAGCATCACCCCGGCGACTTTGAAGATCACCGCCAGATTGCTGCCCAAGTTTTCCACATAGGCAAGCCCGAGCCCCATCAGAAACAGAATGAGGTAGACCATCTTGCCCAGACTCTGGTTGACCAGCTTGATCAGCCGGGCAGAGGAGAGGGGAACCAGATAGCCGATTGCCAGTGGCAACAGGATCAGCAACACATTGAGCAGCATCGAGGCCTCGATCACAAAAACTGATAAAAACACCACCTTATCATTACTTATTGGCTCTGTGTCACATATCTATCGCTTTCATGGCCGAAAACAGCCCTTTTGGGGGCGGATTGTTACTTTTTTGCCACAACCTCTCTGTTTGATAAGGTTCTGTGCGAGCCCGAGTGCACCAATGAAATCAAGTTGATCCAATCGGGGGGCCGATATTTCGCTCGGCAAGGGGGTGCATAAAGCCATTTTGGTGCCGGTTTGGCACACATCACGCTTTTCTCTTGCCACTGATATGATTGGGGTATAAAAAGGCGTTATCGGAATAGCCATTGAAACGGCTGTTTATGCAAACAAAGTGCTGAAAAATACGCAAAGAGCGAATAAAAATAGAGCGAATCCCCTGAAGACCCTCGTTCTGTATTGTTTTTTCACTATCCGGGTGATATTTTCGCTGAAGGTTGCCATCGGTTAACTTTTTGTTAAATGGACGATGGTTGAGTCACGCCCCCTGCGGCGTCTAGGGACAGACAAGGTTGTAATGGATGAGCGACGTTGCCGCACTGGAAGTACGTGATCTGCACAAATATTTTGGCACCCACGAAGTGCTCAAGGGCATCGACATGACCGCCCACAAGGGGGATGTGATCTCCCTTATCGGCTCCTCCGGCTCGGGGAAGTCGACCTTTCTTCGCTGTATCAATCTGCTCGAAACCCCCTCATCCGGCACCGTCTCGCTCCATGGCGAGCTGATCCGGATGAAAACCAGCCGCGCCGGCGAGCGGTTGCCCGAGGATATGCGTCAGGTGGAGCGGATCCGCAGCCGGCTGGCCATGGTGTTTCAAAGTTTCAATCTCTGGTCACACATGACCATCATGCAGAACATCATCGAAGTGCCGATCCAGGTGCTCAAGGTGCCTCGCGCCGAAGCACTGGCCAAGGCAGAGCAACTGCTCAACCGGGTTGGACTCTGGGAGCGGCGTGACTACTATCCCGGCCACCTCTCCGGTGGTCAGCAGCAGCGGGCCGCCATTGCCCGTGCGCTGGCGGTAGAGCCCGAGGTGATGCTGTTCGATGAACCCACCTCGGCGCTGGATCCCGAGCTGGTGGGGGAGGTGCTCGGCCTGATGCGCGAGCTGGCTGAAGAGGGGCGCACCATGCTGGTGGTGACCCACGAGATGTCGTTTGCCCGGGATGTATCGAACAAGGTGATGTTTCTGCATCAGGGGCGGGTGGAAGAGGAGGGCAACCCCAAGGAGATTTTCGCCCATCCCAAATCCGAGCGGTTCAAGCAATTCATCTCCTCCATCTACTGATGGCGGGATGCCTGGTTACCCAATCAACTGTTTTATCAAGGAGAGATACATGAACAAGCTGATGCTGGCGACAGCCGTAGTTACTGCCCTCGCGTCCGGTAGCCTGATGGCCAAGGAGTGGAAAGAGGTCCGGATCGGGGTTGAGGGTGCCTATCCCCCCTTCTCCTGGACCGAGCCCAGTGGCGAGGTGAAAGGTTTTGATATCGACATCGCCAACGCCCTGTGCGAAGAGATGAAAGTGAAATGCACCCTGGTCAAGCAGGACTGGGACGGCATCATTCCGGCGCTGCTGTCACGCAAGTTTGACGCCATCATCGCCACCATGGACATCACAGAAGAGCGCAAGAAGAAGGTGGACTTCACCCAGAAGTACCAGCACATTCCGGCCCGCTTTGCCGCCAAGAAGGGCACTGACGTGCAGCTCGACAAAGCCTTTATGGAAGGCAAGTCCGTCGCGGTGCAGCGTGCGACCTCCATGGATACCTTTATTACCGACAACTTCCCCAACGCCACCATCAAGCGTTACGGCACCGCCGATGAAGCCTATCTCGACCTGAAATCCGGTCGTGTGGACTATGTGCTGGCCGACTCTGCCGCCATCACCGACGGTCTGCTGAAGAAAGAGGGCGGTGATGCCTTCGAATTCGTCGGCCCGAAACTGACCGATCCCAAGTGGTTTGGCGAGGGTGCCGGTATTGCGGTGCGCAAGGCTGACAAGGATCTGAAAGAGAAATTCAACGCCGCCATTCTGGCGCTGCGTGCCAACGGCAAGTACAAGGAAATCAACGACAAGTACTTCGAGTTCGACGTTTACGGAGAGTAAAACAAAGAGACGTTTACGGCGAGTAAGTCCAAAGACGTCTACGGCAAGTAACGACAGGTTGATCCCGTCAGTAGTCATCGGGCCCGTCACCTCCCTGAGGGAGTTTACGGGCCCGCATTGATTGCAATGGAGCTGCACATATTTCATTCGGACTGCTATGGAGCCTTCTGGTTAGCAGGTGCGTGAAGATTCAGTGGCGATGGAGCTGCATATGTTTGATTTGAAAGGATACGAAGCCTCGCTGCTGGAGGGCGCCTGGGTCACCCTGGAAGTGGCGCTGGCCTCCCTGCTGCTGGCGTTGCTGCTGGGGATGCTGGGGGCGCTGGCCAAACTCTCTCCCTACAAGTGGGCCCGGGCCATCGCCACCGGCTACACCACCATTATTCGCGGCATCCCCGATCTGGTGCTGATGATGCTGCTCTTCTTTGGCGGCCAGGTGCTGATCAACGGTATCTGCACCTGGGTCAACGAGACTTACAACAGCTGGTTACTGGAGAGTAATCCCAATCAGGAGTGGGTCTCCCTGCTTCCGGACTATATCGACATCAGCCCCTTTGTGGCCGGTGTCGCGACCATCGGCTTTATCTTCGGCGCCTACATGACCGAGACCTTTCGTGGCGCCATTCTGGCGGTGGACAAAGGCGAACTGGAGGCCGCACGGGCCTTTGGCATGCGGGCAACCCAGGTGTTTGTGCGGATTCTCTTCCCCCAGATGATGCGCCACGCTCTGCCCGGGTTTGGCAACAACTGGCTGGTGCTGCTGAAAACCACCGCGCTGGTCTCCATCATCGGCCTCGATGACATGGTGCGCAAAGCCTCGCTGGCGGCGGGCTCGACCCAGCAACCCTTCACCTTCTACATGGCGGTGGCGCTGATCTTCCTGATCTTCACCGCAGTCTCCACCTCGGCGCTCAAGTGGGCCGAGCGTCACTATGCCATCAAGACGAGGTAAGCCATGGATTTCTCAATCATTCTCAAAGAGTGGCCCACCTACTGGGAGGGGCTCTATACCACCGTCTGGCTGGTGGCCCTCTCTCTGATCCTTGGGTTGATGCTGGCGGTGCCCATGGGCATCCTGCGCAATAGCCGCAACTGGCTGATCAAGGGGCCGATCTGGGCCTATATCTACTTCTTTCGCGGCACCCCGCTGCTGGTGCAGCTCTTTATCATCTACTACGGCGCCGCCCAGTGGGAGTGGCTGAAGAACAGTGCCGCCTGGTCGCTCTTCTCCGAAGCCTGGTTCTGTGCGCTGCTGGCTTTCACCCTCAATACCGCCGCCTATACCGCCGAGATCGTGCGCGGGGCGGTACACAATATGCCGCGTGGCCAGATTGAGGCAGCCAACGCCTTTGGCATGACCCGCTGGCAGACTCTGACCCGGATCATTTTGCCCAACTCGTTTCGTCGGGCACTGCCGGCTTACAGCAACGAGGTGATCTTCATGCTGCAGGGCTCGGCGGTGGCGGGCATCATCACCATCGTCGATCTGACCGGTGCGGCGCGGATCATCAACTCTCGCTACTACAGTCCGTTCGAGGCGTTTTTGACCGCAGGGCTGCTCTATATGCTGCTCACCTTTGTCATCGTCTGGCTGTTCAAGAAGTGGGAAGCGCGCTGGCACGCCCACCTGCGCCCGCGCAATG
>NZ_JBFODV010000020.1:0-2446 GCF_040908495.1 Aeromonas sp. R1-1
GTTACTGCTGCAGCTCCTGCTCGCTGAACACCCCGGCAAACAGGGCGCTGGAGAGGTAACGCTCCGCCGCACTCGGCAGGATGACCACAATGGTTTTGCCCGCAAATTCCGGCAGCTCGGCCAGACGGCTGGCAGCCACCACCGCAGCACCGGAGCTGATACCGGCCAGGATCCCCTCCTCCTCCATCAGGCGGCGAGCCATCTCGATGGCTTCATCGCTGGTCACCCTCTCCACCCGATCGATGAGGGAGAGGTCCAGGTTGCCAGGGATAAAGCCGGCGCCGATCCCCTGGATCTTGTGGGGGCCCGGTTTGATCTCTTCCCCGGCCAACTTCTGGCTGATGACCGGCGACTCGGCCGGTTCGACCGCGACAGAGACCACCGCCTTGCCTTTCGTCTGCTTCAGATAGCGGGAGACCCCGGTAATGGTGCCGCCGGTACCGACCCCGGCCACGAACACATCCACTTCGCCGTCAGTGGCATCCCAGATCTCTGGGCCGGTGGTCTTTTCGTGGATCTCCGGGTTGGCCGGGTTTTCAAACTGTTGCAGCAACACATACTTGCCCGGCTCGGATTCGAGGATCTCGTTGGCCTTGGCAATGGCACCCTTCATGCCGAGGGGCCCTTCGGTCAGCACCAGATTGGCACCGAGCGCCTTGAGCAACTTGCGGCGCTCCAGGCTCATGGTGGCCGGCATGGTCAGGGTGATGGGATAGCCGCGAGCTGCCGCGACAAAGGCCAGAGCAATACCCGTGTTGCCGCTGGTGGGCTCGATAATCTCCTTACCCTTGGTCAGGATGCCGCGCTTCTCGGCATCCCAGATCAGGTTGGCACCGATACGGCACTTGACGCTGAAGCTGGGGTTGCGGCTCTCGATCTTGGCCAGCACGCGACCTTTGGTAACACGGTTGAGACGAACCAGCGGGGTGTGACCGATAGTCTGGCTGTTGTCCTCAAAAATTTTGCTCATGGCGCTATCCCTGTGTTTGTTACGACGATGAAACAAGATTACCCTGTGGTTTCTGAATGAGAAGTGACTATTCGTTATAACCATATGGTATTACAACATATAGAGCTTATTCTCTCTGGCCCCTGACTCCGGGCGCCAATCGTCAAAGGAACCGACGTTATGGGATTTTCAGGAAGCAGCCAGTATCTCGCCTCCGATGCATTGAAGATGGCGGTCAATGCCGCCATCACCCTCGAAAAACCGCTGCTAATCAAAGGGGAGCCGGGCACCGGCAAGACGGTGCTGGCAGAAGCGGTCGCCGACCATCTCGGTACAGACCTCATTGCCTGGCATATCAAGTCCACCACCAAAGCCCAGCAGGGACTCTACGAATATGATGCGGTGGCCCGGCTGCGGGACTCCCAGCTCGGCGACCCCAGAGTGGCCGATATCAGCCACTACATTCGTAAAGGCAAGTTGTGGCAGGCTTTTAGCGCCGAGCAGCGACCTGTGCTGCTGATCGACGAGATCGACAAGGCCGACATCGAATTCCCCAACGATCTGCTGCTGGAGCTGGATCGGATGGAGTTCGACGTCTACGAGACCGGCGAGCGAGTCAAGGCACGCCAGCGGCCGGTGGTCATCATCACCTCCAACAATGAAAAAGAGCTGCCGGATGCCTTCCTGCGCCGCTGCTTTTTCCACTACATCCGCTTCCCCGACAAGGCCGAGATGCAGGCCATCGTCAAACTCCACTACCCCGACCTCAAGGAGAGCCTGCTTGGCGAGGCAATGGATCTCTTCTTCGAGCTGCGCGAGGTAGAGGGACTGCGCAAGAAACCCTCCACCTCGGAGCTGCTGGACTGGATCCGCCTGCTCTTGGCCGACGATATCGCCCCCGAGGCGATGCGCGCCCGCGAGCCAGGCAAGCTGGTGCCCGCGCTATATGGCGCCCTGCTCAAGACCGAGCAGGATTTCCATCTCTTCGAGAAGCTAGCCTTTCTGGCCCGGCGCGGCAGCTGACCCATGCTGATCGACTTTTTTACCCACCTGCGCCGCCACAAGCTCCCATGCAGCCTGCGCGAGCTGCTGGACTTGCACGCCGCACTGGCTGCCCGGCTGGTCGCTGCCGATATGGACGAGTTCTACCAACTCTCCCGCTGCCTGCTGGTAAAAGACGAGGCCCACTACGATCGCTTCGATCGCGCCTTCGCCGAATACTACGAAGGGCTGGAAGCCACTCCCCTGCTGCCGGAGAGCCTGCCCGAGGAGTGGCTGCGCAAGGAGTTCGAACGGCTGCTGAGCCCAGAGGAGAAGGCGCTGCTCAAATCCCTCG
The DNA here is from genome assembly GCF_040908495.1 of Aeromonas sp. R1-1. Lineage (NCBI taxonomy): Bacteria > Pseudomonadati > Pseudomonadota > Gammaproteobacteria > Aeromonadales > Aeromonadaceae > Aeromonas > Aeromonas sp. R1-1. The sequence goes on from NZ_JBFODV010000020.1 coordinate 2,286, forward strand.
GCGGACTCGACAAGCTGCTGGAAACCCTTAATCAGCGGCTGAACGAGCAGAAAGAGCGCCACGCCGGTGGCAACAAGTGGGTGGGAACCGGTGGCAGCAGCCCGTTTGGTCACGGCGGTTTTCACCCCGAGGGGGTGCGCATGGGTGGAGAGGGGCAGCAC
>NZ_JBFODV010000200.1:0-32104 GCF_040908495.1 Aeromonas sp. R1-1
TGAAAGGCTGGGGTATCCATGATGGTAGACCTCAAGGTGATGGCCTACTTCAAGATTAGCCTTTCAACACGTAATTGGGACAGAGCCATAAAAAACCGGCATCCATTGATGCCGGTTTTTGCTATATGGGCGGGTCTGCCTGCCCTTACACAAGGATTCAGGCCAGCACTTGCTGCCCCCACTTATGCCAATACTTCTGGCCTGAGCTGGGCCATCAGCCCCGGGTTGTCGGAGTAATCCACCGGGATCGCCACCACAGCAGGCCCCTCCACCGCCAGTGCGGCCCGCAGGGTTGCGCGCAACTCGTCTGCCGAGCGCACCGCAAACCCGGCCGCCCCGAACGATTCGGCATAGCGTTTGAAGTCGATGGGACCAAAAGAGATGCCGGAGGTGCGGCAATACTTCTGCTGCTCCTGCATCGCGACCATGTTGTAGCCGTTATCGACCCAGATGATGTGAACGATATTGCTCTTGAGCCGCACCGCCGTCTCCAGCTCCATGCTCGACTGCATAAAGCTGCCATCCCCCGATACCGAGATCACCTTCTCACCCGGCCGCACCAGCGCCGCACCGATGGCCCACGGCAGTGCCACCCCCATGGTCTGCTGACCATTGGAGATCAGCACCTGACGGGCACGGAAGCTGTAGAGGTAGCGGGCAATCCAGATATGGAAGCTGCCCATGTCGACGCAGAGGGTCATGTCATCGCGCACCAGATCCTGCAGCTCGCGCACGATACGCAAGGGGTGAACCGGATTGCCGTGCAGATCATCGGCCCGCATCGCCAGTCGCAGTCGCTGCTGGCGCACCCCTTGCAGCAGCCGATCCACCTCGGGGGGACGGATTTTCGGATTGCCCATGATGCGGGTCAGCTGCAACAGGTTGGCGCGGATCGACCCCACCAGCTCGGCGGTCGGGCAGTAGCTGCTGTCGATATCGGCAGGCAGCACGTCGATATGGAGGATGCGCCGCTCCCGATCGCCATTCCACAGCACGGGGTCGTACTCGATGGGGCTGTAGCCGATGCAGATCACCAGGTCGGCCCCCGCCAGCAGTTGATCCCCCGGCTGGTTGTTAAAGAGCCCCACCCGTCCGGCAAAGTCATCGAAGTGGCAGCTGTCCACCACCCCGGCGGCCTGATAGGTGCCGGTCACCGGCAGCCGCGCCTTGTCGAGGAAGGCGCGCACCGCTTCGGCATTCTCCGGCCGGCTCGCCATCAGGCCGAGCAGCACAACCGGATTCTGGGCATTGCTCAGCAGGGTCAATGCCTGCTCCATATTCTGTTCATCGGCGCAGCCCGGCTCCGGCACCTCGCGGGGCACCAGTACATTGCCCTGCACCGGCTTGTTGATGATATCCATCGGCAGGCTGACAAACGCCGCCCCCGGCCGCCCCAGCTCGGCGGCACGAAAGGCGTTGGCCATCACTTCGGAGATCGCCGCCCCGCTGTTGACCTGGGCACTGAACTTGGTGACCGGACGGCAGAGGTTGACCGTATCCATGCTCTGGTGGGTGAGTTTGAGGCCATCGGCACGGCGCACCGCACCGCCGAGCGCCACCATGGGGTCCCCCTCCGAGGTGGCCGTCGCCAACCCGGTAATAAGGTTGGAGCAACCGGGGCCCGAGGTGACCAGCGCCACCCCCGCCTTGCCAGTGAGACGCCCCACGGCGGCCGCCATAAAGGCGGCGTTCGCCTCGTGGCGCACCACTATGGTCTCGATGGGGGAATCCTCCAGCGCATCGAATACCCGGTCAATCTTGGCGCCAGGAATGCCAAACACCTGCTTGACCCCCTGCGCCTCCAGATGACGAACCACCAGCTCGGCGCCGCACTTCCACTGTCTGTTTTCCATGATATTGCTCCTTGTCTATCAGCCTTCGGCGGCCTGAATGGCACGATCGAGATCGGCGGGGTTGAGGTCGGCCTGCCGGAAAGCGGGATCCGATGGCAGGGCCAGATTGAGGTGACGCACCACAGAAAGCCGCAGGGTGCCGTGGGCCATGGTGTAGTCGAGCAGATGGCCGCCCCCCTTGCGATCGGCGGTGATCATGTGCTCGTGAAAGCCCGCTACATTGACCCCCTGCACGAACGGCGGGCAGCGAAAGCCCACCAGGGTTCCCGCCACCGCGGCAAAGCGGAACAGCGGCTGCTGTTCGATGGCTTCCAGCATGGGACGATAAGGGGGCTCCTGACGCGGCACGGTTCGTACCTTGGCCGTTTCAAACTGGCCGTCGAGGCGCAGGGCGACGAAGACGTTGTCGGATCCCACCAGCCGATCCACCCACTGGTGGATCTCGTCACGGCTGAGGGGGTGATCGAAGCGACGCTCCAGACAGGGGCGAAAATGGGTCATCACCGCAAAGGGGGTCTTCTGATCGGCGCGGGCGGGCCGGGCCGAGCCATCGGAGCGCAACTGGTGGATCTGGCGCTCGAAGGCGATCAGCTCGCCATCGAGGTGATTGAAGGTGCCGAGGCCAAAGTCGCCGTGGCGCAGCAGCTCGCTCATGGTGGTCTCCCCTTCGTAGACCCCCGCCAGCAGGGCGCTCATCAGGGAACTCTGGTAGATCTCGCCACCGTCATGCTGCCTGCGCCAACGGGAAAACTGCTGGCTCACTTCGAGGGCACAGCTGCACCCGGCACTGTCAGATGTTGCAATATGTTCCATTCGGGTTTCACCTCCACCGTGAATCCTGTTAGCGTTCGGATCCAATGGTGACTTGGTTCACATTTCAACACCAATACGCTGATCCCATGACTTTGAGACTCAATCGATATGGAACTTCGTACGCTCCGCTACTTCATGGCCGTTGTTGAAAAGCAGAATTTCACCCGCGCAGCCGAATCACTCAACATGGCCCAGCCGCCGCTGAGCCAGCAGATCCGCAAGCTGGAGGAGACCCTGGGCACCCCGCTGCTGCGCCGTTTGACCCGCAGTGTCGAGCTGACCGAGGCGGGCGAGAGCCTCTATCGGGATGCGGCGCAGATCCTGGCGCTGGCCGATGCGGCAAAACTTAAGGTGAAACGGATTGCCCGGGGCGAGCAGGGGGCGCTGCGGATCGGCTTTGCCGGGTCCACCGTGCTCCACCCCGCGGTGCTGACCCTGCTGCACGACTATCGGGAGCGCTACCCCGAGGTGGCCCTCAGCCCGCAGGAGGGCACCATGCCGGCACTGGTGGAGGCGCTGCGCAACGATCGGCTGGACGCCGCCATCTTGCGGCTGCCCTGCCGGGGTAGCGAGGGCTTTGCCCATCACCTTATCGAGCAGGAGCCGCTGCTGATCGCCCTGCCGACCAGCCACCCCAAAGCCAAGCCGGGCCCCTTGTCACTGGCCAGCCTGAAGGATGAGAGTTTTATTCTGTTTCCCCACGCCATCGGGCCCGGGCTCTATGACGGCATCGTGGGTCTCTGCCGGGAGGCCGGCTTCGAGCCGATACTGGGGCCCGAATGCCCGCAGGTGATCTCTACCGTCGGCATGGTGCAGGCGGGCTTTGGCGTGACTCTGGTGCCCAGCTCGGTGGCGGCGCTGCGCCCGCTCGGGGTCAGTTATCACCCCATCGCCGGCAACGGCATGATGACCAGTATCAGTCTGGCGACACGGCCACACCCAAGCAGTGCCGTGTTGCGGCACTTTATCGCCCAGATCCGTGCAGCCCAGATACGACAAGACCTCCCGAAGGAGGCCCTGTTAAACAAGCGTGAACCGGTTTGATGGCCAGCTTGCCTGATGCGACTGCTTATTTGACGGTACTGCTTATTTGACAGTCACCCGGGCAAACTTGCGCTTGCCGACCTGATAGACGGCGGTACCGGCACCGATGAGTGCCTTGCCATCTTCCAGCTTCTCGCCATCCACCTTGACCGCGCCCTGCTTGATCATCCGCAGCGCTTCGGAGGTGGTGGCCACCAGATCGGCCTCTTTCAGCAGGTTGGCGATGGCCAGACCTTCGCCTTCCAGAGCCAGCTCGATTTCCGGCATCTCGTCCGGAATGGCGTTCTTGGAGAAACGCTGGGTGAAATCTTCGTGGGCCGCTTCAGCCGCCGCTTCGTCGTGATAACGGGCGATGATCTCTTTGGCCAGCCAGATCTTCACATCGCGCGGGTTGAGGGTACCGGCAGCGATGCCTGCCTTGAACTCTTCAATTTCAGCCAGCGGGCGGAAGGAGAGCAGCTCGTAGTAGTTCCACATCAGATCGTCGGTGATGGACATGATCTTGCCGAACATCTCGCCCGGAGCGTCGTGAACGCCGATGTAGTTGCCTGCGGACTTGGACATCTTCTTGACGCCATCCAGACCCACCAGCAGCGGCATCATCAGCACGCACTGGGTCGCCATGCCGGCATCTTTTTGCAGCTCGCGGCCCATCAGCAGGTTGAACTTCTGGTCGGTACCGCCCAGCTCAACGTCCGCCTTCAGCGCGACCGAGTCATAGCCTTGCAGCAGCGGATAGAGGAATTCGTGAATCGCGATGGATTGGCCGCCGGTGTAGCGCTTTTTGAAGTCGTCGCGCTCCATCATGCGGGCCACGGTCTGCTTGGCCGCCAGCTTGATCATGCCAGTCGCACCCAGCTCGCTCAGCCAGGTCGAGTTGTACTCGATGCGGGTCTTGGCGGGGTCGAGGATCTTGAACGCCTGCTCGGCATAGGTGAGGGCGTTATGCTTGATAGCCTCTTCGGAGAGCGGCGGACGGGTAGCGTTCTTGCCGGAGGGGTCACCCACCATGGCAGTGAAGTCACCGATCAGCAGGATCACTTCATGGCCCAGATCCTGGAAGGTCTTCAGCTTGTTGAGGATCACGGTATGACCCAGGTGAATGTCGGGGGCGGTCGGGTCCATGCCCAACTTGATGCGCAGCGGGCGCCCTTCCTTCAACTTGGCGACAAGTTCTTCTTCAACCAGAATTTCTTCCGCTCCGCGCTTGATCTCGGCTAGCGCCACCTCGAGCTGGGACATTTTTTGACTCTCCATCACGATTCCACAGGGCCAAACATATTACTGGAATGGCGGGCCAATTGGAAAGGCTGTAAAATCCGTCCATTCTGCCCGACTTCATCTGCTTCTCATGGTTATTTGGCACGCCTTCAACGCACTCCCCCACTGGCACCGCAAGATGGTGCTGATCTTGAGCATCATGATCATGATGCTGGCTGCCTGGCCAAGCGAGCAGGCGGTGGCAACACGAGTCGATGAAAACGGCAACGAAATTGCCCTGCGGGAACCGGCCAACGACAACGCGCTAAACAACGAGCTGCCAGCCGAGGCCGCCCAGCCCGTTACCCCGCCCAAGCCGCGCTATATCACCAAGCAGGTGAAGGTGCGCCGTGGCGACAACATGGGGGTGATCTTCCAGCGCATTGGCCTGAGCACCACGGATCTGCACCTGATCGACCAGCTCGAGGGCAGCGATCCCCTGCGGATGCTGCAACCGGGGCAGGAGCTCACCTTCAAGCTCACCGAGAACGGCGAGCTGCACAGCCTCTATTACCCCCACAGTCTGGAGCAGGCGCTCAAGGTGAGCCGCAAGGAGGAGACCTTTGTCGCCCGCAACGTCAAGATCGCCCTCGACACCCGCGAACAGGTGAGCAAGGGCGAAATCCGCTCCAGCTTCTGGGGCGCGGCGGTGGATGCGGGTATGACCGAAGATCAGATCATGGACTTGGCCGCCATCTTCGGCTGGGACATCGACTTTGCCCAGGACTTGCAGCCGGGGGACAGCTTCCGGGTGGTCTATGAAGACAAGTTCCGCGACGACGAGCGGGTCGCCTCCGGCGATATTCTGGCCGCCGAGTTCGTCAACCAGGGCACGGCCTACCGCGCCGTGCTCAATGAAGATGGCAACTACTACACCCCGGAAGGCAAAGCCATGCGCAAGAGCTTCCTGCGTGCGCCGGTCAACTTCAAATACATCAGCTCCAACTTCAACCCGCGCCGCCTCCATCCGGTGACCGGCAAGATCCGCCCCCACAACGGCATCGACTATGTGGCGCCAGTGGGCACCCCCATCATGGCGGCGGGCTCCGGCAGCGTGGTGGCCGCCGGTTACAACCAGTTCAACGGCAACTACGTCTTTATCAAGCATGCCGGCAACTATGTGACCAAGTACCTGCACCTCTCCAAACGCACCGTCAACAAGGGACAGCGGGTGAAGCAGGGGCAGACCATCGGCACTCTGGGTGGCACCGGTCGCGTCACCGGCCCGCACCTGCACTACGAATTCGTGGTGGGCGGTATTCACAAGAACCCGCGCACCCTCACCCTGCCGCAAGCAGAGACCCTGAGCGGACGCGAGCTGGCCAACTTCAAAAAGCTGGCGATGCCGCAACTGGCCAAGCTCGATAACCCCGAGCTGCTGCTGGCCCAGAACAAGCGGGATGGTCGCGGCAACTAAGCCATCAGGGCTGGCAGGGTGAAGGCCCTGCCAGCCCCTTTTATTGAACCCGCGCCAGGCAGCCAGATTGAAATGAGTCCACTCTCAAGCGTAAGATGAGATGGATCACCGGGAGCGGCATGTGGCACGGGCGTAAGGGTTTATCTATCCTGTCTCTCTCACTCTTTTTCCGGTCCGCATTGAGGATGCCCCATGGTTGAGCGTTATATCGGTCTGATGTCAAAGACCACGCCATGTGGCATGGGATGAAAGCCGTCCCCCTCTTCACCCTCTCTGCACACCGCATTTTCGAACAGCAATGTAAGGAGACACCATGGCTGAGCGCTATATCGGTCTGATGTCGGGAACCAGCATGGACGGCATTGATGCCGTGCTGGTGATGATCGCCGGGGATGAACTGCGGGTCGAAGCGGCGCTTTGTCACCCCTGGCCGCAAGAGACCGCCCGCACGCTGCATGCCCTCTGCACCCCGGGCGACAACGAAATCGACCGCATGGGGGTGGCCGATAATCTGGTGGCGCGAGAGTTTGCCGCCGCCACCCACGCGCTGCTGGCCAAGGCGAAGCTTGAGCCCAAAGATATTCGCGCCATCGGCAGCCACGGCCAAACCATCCGCCATCGCCCCCAGCTCGGGTTTACCCTGCAGATCGGCAACGCCGCCCTGCTAGCGGCGCTAACCGGCATCGACGTTATCGCCGATTTTCGCACCATGGATATGGCCCTCGGCGGTCAGGGGGCGCCGCTGGTGCCCGCCTTCCATCAGGCGCTGTTTGCCAAGCCCGGCGCCCTGCGAGTGGTACTGAACCTCGGCGGCATCGCCAATATCTCGGTGCTGCCGGGCAATCCGGGCGGGGTATATGGTTTTGATACCGGCCCGGCCAACACCCTGCTCGATGGCTGGTATCGCCGCCATCAGCCCCACGGCGGCAGCTATGACGCCGGTGGCAAATGGGCCGCCAGTGGCAAGCCAATCCCGGCCCTGCTGGAGAAGCTGCTGGCTCACCCCTACTTCGCCGCCCCCGCCCCCAAGAGCACCGGACGGGAGATGTTTACCCTCGATTGGCTCGATGGGGAGCTGGCAGGCACTTCATACGCCCCCGTGGATGTGCAGCGCACCCTGCAGGCGCTCACCTGCCACAGCATCGCCCGCCAACTGCCCGCACGGCCCGAGTCAGTCGGTGCCAGCCAGCCGAAAGCCGAGCTGTTTGTCTGCGGCGGCGGTGCCCATAACGCCCCCTTGCTGAAGGAGCTGGCCAGCCTGCTGCCTGCATGGCGCATCGCCAGCACCGCTGAGCTGGGCCTTGCCCCCGACTGGGTGGAAGGCGCTGCCTTTGCTTGGCTGGCCATGTGCTTTGTTCACCGCAAGCCGGGCAACCTGCCCGCCGTCACTGGTGCCAGCCGTCCGGCTGTGCTGGGGGCGCTTTATCCCGCCTGAGTGATGACAAGGGGGCTGCGGATCAGTGTGCCCCCTTGAACAGACGCACAACCTGTTGCCGGATCGGTGCAAACAGCGGGGGCTTTGGCGGCTCCAGATTGATATGGCGCCGCCCGGCACGGGTTTCACAACGAAGCAGATTCTGGATGTAGTGGTGGTGGGAGCGATGGATCAGCTGTGAGGCTTGATACGCCCACTGTCTGGGAACGCCCCACAGGGTGCTGGCAATCGCCCCGACGATGCAGAAGAAAGCGGGCTCCTGAATTCCCATCCGGCTGGCGTTCTCCAGCGCCTCCTTGAGCGAGTTGGAGTGGGCAATACAGGTCATGATATTGACCATGAAGGCGTCGTAATCATCCTCCCCACCCTTGCCAACACGCGCTGTCAGGGTCGCCGCGGGTTGATAACCAAACTGATGGCCGATATTTTCCAACACCGTATTCCGCTGGCGGATCACCTTGCCATAAAACATCAGCATCACCATGCAGTCGAGCGCCTTGCACAGCGCCTCGTAGTGGGGATGGCTCTTCTTGGGACGCGGCGCCGTGGCGAGAGCCAGCTCTTCAGAGATGGCCAGCAGGCCCACAGGTACGGCGGTGCTGACAAACGAGAGATCAATCGACAGCTCCAGCCCATCCTCCCCTTCCATGCGGGCCACAATCACATGTTCGCCAAACAGCCGACGCTGGCGCTCGATAAAGGCGCCAAAGACCAGATCACGAAACTGCTTTTGCGGATAAGGGGTATCGAGCAGGCTCTCGATGGTCATGATGGCGGCGGATACCCGGCCGCGCAGTCGGTAATCGGCAGGAATGGGAAAGCTCTTTCCCAGGCGAGGAGGTAACCGCTGCCCAGATGTTTGACAATACATATCGCCCAGAACGAAACCCAGCATAAATCCTCCACAGTCAGGTAATGATGATCGCGATGCGATCTCGCTTGCCAATCCTGGGCAATGGCCTGCCGGTGCTTCGATGCTCTCCGTCAGGGCTCCTTGATTACCTTATTAATCATACGATTAATAGCGAATGAAAAAAGCGACCTGACTCGCAATCACGCCACTAACTAACAATTTAATCAAGAAACCATAAGAAGCGGTCGATAAATCCATTTTTTGGCTGATTTCCTTTTAAAAACAATATATTGAACTTTATACCTGCGAAATCACCTGAGCTGTTCCCGAGCCCTGAAAACCATCCCAATCATCACAACCAGCCACAGATAAGGGGGAGGTCAGACAAAGCCGCAAAAAGTGGAAAAACCGACGACGCGGGGCAACACCCCCCATCGGGGGATGCAACCGGCGTGAAGATAAGCGGATTGCCACCACCGCCCCTCATCCAACGCCACCTCTCATCCAGCACCACAGCTCCCGCACTCCGTCACGCCAACGCCAACGCCAACGCCAACGCCAACGCCATGCTCCCCACTCCTGTGCAGCAGGAGCAGATCCGCCGTGCAAATTCATGGCATAGAATTTTATGGCGTTAATAACAGATCCCGGCTGCCAGCAAGGCGTCATCGTGTATTCCGGAATAATCATTAATAGAGAGGAATGCAAAAGCCGTGAATTATATTCCAGAGGTATCTTTAATAAGGTGGATATGCATATTCACGGGAATTTTCATAGCCCCTTAAACAAGCTTAAAACAGATATCCATGCACCATGATATGCATTATTTGCACATCGGCGCATAATATTAACCCTTTATTCACACGCCAATATCCCGAAGAGGGGGAGAGCAAACCCAGTCAGGGCAAGGCTGTCCGCCGGTTCGGCACCATTTGCACACGAATTGGCTACGATTTCGGGTGAATTGAATAGCAATATGATTAAATTTGCGCCCATTGAGCCATCTCATAGAAATGCAATCAGCGGTTTGCAACCCCTGATAGCCACTCATAGAATCGCTGCGTCTGAAATATCTACCCTATCCTCTCTTCCATTATTCCTCTCAGTAATTGAGTGGATCACAAATAATAACCGGGGATGCCGCCGCTGGCGCACAACAAGATGGGGTAAACCTGTACCTGAATGAACAACAAATATTAAAAAGAGGCATATCTATGAGTGGTACCATCATCAAGTCAGCAAGAAATACCCCCCATGCACCCCAGGATCTGGGCCCCAGCACCCAAACGGTGGCGTTTTCTCATTACAACAATATCTCCGCCCAGCTGCCGGTCGATCCCGCCACCGGCAAGATGGTGAGTGGCGATGTCACCGCGCAGGCCAGACAGTGCCTGAGCAACCTCAAGGCAATCATCGAGAGCATTGGCCATGTGATGGACGATATGGTCAAAGCGACCATCTTCCTGAAAGAGATGGCGGATCTTGAGGCGGTCAACGCCGTCTATCGCGAATTCTTCCCGGGCTATCTGCCGACCCGCACCACCCTCGCCGTCGCCGCCCTGCCGCTGGGCGCGCTGGTGCAGATCGATGCCATCATATCCAACGGCGAAGGTACCTTCCCGCAAGATCCTTGCCCGCTGGTTAAACTCGCCCGCAATAGCGACAAGGCGCCGCACAATCCGTTCTCCACCCATACCGTGGCCTTCTCCCACTACAACAATATCGGTGCGCAACTGCCGGTCGAGGCAGCCTCGGGCCAACTGGTTGCCGGTGGTATCACGGAGCAGGCGGGCCAGTGCCTGCGCAATATCAAGGCGGTGCTGGAGAGCATCGACGTGCCGTTTGACGATATCGTCAAGGTTACCGTCTACCTGACCGATCTGGCCGATCTGGATGCCGTCAACGAGGTCTACACCACCTTCTTCCCCGACTCCGCCATTGCTCGCGCCGTGTCCTATCTGCCCGCCCGCTCTGTGGTCAGTGCCGCCGCCCTGCCCATGGGGGCGCTAGTGCAGATGGATGCGGTCATCTCCCACGGTGACGGCACCCCGCCGCAACTGGTGGAAGACAGACACAATCTGGTGATCCGTGCCCGCAATACCGACAAGGCACCGCGCAGCCCGCTCTATTGCCAGACCGTCGCCTTCTCTCACTACAACCATCTCTCTGCCCAACTGCCGATAGACCCCGCAACCGGCAAGATCCTGGCTGGCTGCATCAAGGAGCAGACCGCCCAGTGCCTTAGCAATATCAAGGCGATTGTGGAGAGCATCGGCCATGTGATGGACGATATCGTCAAGGTCAATATCCAGCTCGGCAATATCGCGGATCTGGATGCGGTCAACGCCGTCTACACCAAATACTTCCCGGGTTATCTGCCTGCCCGCACCGTGATTGGCGTGAGCGAGCTGCCCGCTGGCGCCCTGGTGCAAATGGATGCGGTGATGTCCAACGCCGAAAGCACCCCGCCGCAGGCGTAAAGGTTGCGGAAATAAAAAAGAGACCGGCTATATGCCGGTCTCTTTTTACATGCCAGACAAAGGGGTAGCCCCTCAGCCCTCAATATCGCGGTTCCTGATCGCCACTCTGACCGCCTCTGCCGTGGTGGCTACACCGAGTCGACGGCGGGCACTGCGCAGATGGTTCTCGACCGTGCGCACCGAGAGTTTCAGGGTGGTGGCGATATCGGCATGGCGCCAACCCCGGGAGACCCACTCCAGCACTTCGCGCTCGCGCCCAGTGAGGCCACGCTCGTGACCCGCTACCGGCATCTCCATCAGCCGACGAGCTGCATGAAAAGCCGCCGCCGCGATCAGCGCAAGGCCAACCCGAGTGTGGGCACTGGCATCGATCTGATCGCCGCCAAAGCTCATCGCCCCTTCCAGTCCCAACGGCCCATAGACGGGAACCTGCAAGCCATGTCGGCCAGGCCCCTCAGGCTGGCGAACGATACGGTACTGCTCGCCAACGGCGCCAACCGTTTTGCTCCAGAAGAAGGGCTGGTCTCGCTCCCTGATATGCATCGCCATCGGGCACTCGCGCATATAGGCATGCAGGTCGACCGCCTCGCCGCTCTCCAGCCACTCCCCCTCCAGCCAGTAGAGATGCTCGACCACCCCCTCCTCGCTGGCACTGATGGAGAAGAGCGCAAAGCGGTGATACCCCAGCGGGGTGGCAAAGGCGCGCACCAGCTGCTGGATCTCCTCCAGCCGCTGACACCCTTCCAGCGCCACCGCGACCTGCAGCGCGTTCGCTGGCGACGACGACAACCTCATCGCTTGGCAACCGCCTCCAGCAAGGTGGTAGCAGCCAGCTTGCCGAGGTTATTGCCCGCCAGCGGGCTGTCACCGGTCAGCAGATTGCGATCCCGGCACACCTCTCCCGAGATGCCGTTGTTGACGATCTCAAAGCCAATCTCTTTGAGCTTCTCGCCAAACTTCCAGGTGAGGTGGCCCGGCATATAGCCAATTGCCGGGGTCTGGGCATCCAGCTCATCGGGGAAGGCGCAGATCTTGTAGCCCGCGAAGGTCTCTGGATTGGCCACCGCCAGCAGCGCAGCAGGCCCGTGACAGAGGGAGATGATGAAGCGATCGTTGGCCATCGCCCACTCCAGCAGCGCTTTCACCTCGGCACTCTGCGGCAACCCCATCAGGGCGCCGTGGCCGCCGGGGATAAAGACGCCGATATAGTCCGAGTCAGTGGCCAGCGCCTCTTTCAGCAGATCGGCCAGCTTGGCCGGTTGGCGGAACTGCGCCTGATATTTGCCATAGAGCCCCAACACCTCTTCATCTTCGCCGGGCATGGCCCACCACTCAAACTTGACCGGATTGCCGGAGAGGGTGGCTACATCAAAGGCAAAGCCCGCCTTGTCGAGGTGATACATGGGCAGCAGGGTTTCGACCGGATGGTTGCCGGTGGAAAACAGGGTGCCGTTGTCGGTGGGCAGATAGCGCTCATCGGCCCCGATCAGCAGGATCTTCCAGCGCCCCTCCCGATAGGGTGCGGGATAGTCAGCCCCGGCAAGGTCAGATTTGCGCGAGGTGAACTGGCTCAGGGAGTAGGGCGACGGGAAGAAGGCATTCTGCTCTGCCGGATCCGGGGTCGGTTGTTTATCGTCAACAAGCATATCGGTCATGGGTCAGGCTCCAGTAGTGGTGGACTCGGTCTCACAGTATTGACTGTCAGAGACCAAGTAAATGAGGGTTTTCCCTCAACCGCCATGACTATGGCAAGGGATGTGAAAGTGCTGCGACAAAACCTGAACAGAGCGCCCGCCAGGGTTAGTCCATTGCGGCAAATGCCCTGACGATGGCATCCATGACCGCTCTGACCCGCGCGGCATGCTGCACATCCTGATGGGTCACCAGCCACACATCGTAGGATTGCTCTAATTGCCGCTCGGGCCAGACCCGCACCAACCCGGCTTGCTCGGCGAGCGGAACCGCCACCTCGCCAAGCCCCAGCCCCATCAGCAGGGCCTGACGCAGCATCAGGCTGGTATTGACCCCCGCGGCGACCGTGGCCCCCTCGGCCGCCTCTTCGAGCATCATTGGCGAGCGCGCGCTCTGCCAGTGGGGCTCATACACCACCAGCGAATGGCCCGCAAAACCGGAGCCCGCTTCGGGAATGCCATGGCGAGCCAGATAGTCGGCGGAGGCATACAACCCGACCGGCCAGGAGGCCAGCTTGCGAATAATCAGGTCGGGATTGTCCGGCTTCACCGTCCGGATCGCGATATCCGCTTCCCGCAAGGACAGATTGACCACCTGGGTCGAGGTATTGAGGATGACCCTGATATCGGGATAACGCTGATGCAGCTCGGTCAGGGCCGGTATCAGAAAATCCATCCCCAGGGTGTCTGTAGTCGCCACGCGGACCTCCCCGACCAGACGGTTGTCGACCCCTTGCGCCGCCCGTACGAAATCAATGGCCGCCAGCTCCATCTGCTGAGCGCTGGCCAGCACTATCTCTCCGACATGAGTCAGCACATACCCTTTGGATGTGCGGAGAAACAGCGTGGCCGCCAGACGATGCTCCAGTGCGGCAATCCGTCTGCCAATGGTTGCCTGATCGACCCCGACCACACGGGCGGCGCCTCGCAGGCTCCCTTCCCGATGCAACGCCAGAAAAATTTTCGCATCATCCCAGTTCATCACGACTCCCGGTTGAAATGCATTTTTGCATTACAGATAAGGGATAATACTGCGTTTATTCATCAGCAATCTCCACTATCTTGGTGCTCATCCCATCCGGGGAACCTCATATCACCTCGTTACAGGAGCAGCTGATGTCTCATTCTCATTTCATTCCCGCCACCATGAACGCGGTAGAGATTACCCAGCCCGGTGGCCCCGATGTCTTGCAACTGACCACCCGCGCCACACCAGCGCCCAAGCCCGATGAGGTCTTGATCCGGCACTATGCGACCGGCATCAATGGGCCGGATGTGATGCAGCGCAAGGGGCTCTACCCGCCTCCGGCAGGGGCATCGGATATTCCCGGGCTGGAGGTCGCCGGGGTCGTGGTCGCCAAGGGGGAGCAGGTGACCCATCTCAAGATTGGCGACAAGGTCGCAGCGCTGATTTCGGGTGGCGGCTATGCCGAGTACAGCGTCGCCCACCAGGGCAATGTCCTGCCCCTGCCGCCCGGATTGAGCTTTGTCGAAGCCGCGGCGCTGCCGGAAACCTTTATGACGGTCTGGTCAAATATGTTTGAACGGGGTCAGTTTAAAAAAGGGGACATTATCTTGATCCATGGCGGTGCCTCCGGTATCGGCACGACCGCCACCATGCTGGCCAAGGCATTTGGCGCCGCCAAAATCATCACCACGGTCGGCTCACCCGAGCAGCAGGCCGCTAGCATCAAGCTGGGCGCGGATGTGGCCGTGCTCTACAAGGAGGAGGATTTTGTCGAGGCAGTGCATGCCGCCACCAATGGCCATGGCGCCGACATCATTCTCGATATCATTGGCGGGGAGTATGTCGCGCGCAACTATGCGGCGGCCGCCATCAATGGCCGCATAGTCCAGATCGGCATTATTGCGGGCGCCGCCCCCAATCTGGATCTGTTTCCCATGCTGCAAAAACGACTGACCCATATCGGCTCGACCCTTCGCTCGCGTACTCCGCAGGAAAAAGCCGAGCTTATTGCCCAGCTGCAAACTCATGTCTGGCCATTTATCGAACGCGGTGAGGTCAAACCGCAGGTTTACCAGACCTTCCCGCTGCATGAGGCCGCCGCCGCCCACCATTTGCTGGATTCAGGCCGTCATATCGGCAAGCTGGTGTTAACCATGGCACCGTTATCGTCAGATTGATAAAGCCCATAGTGGAGCAGGCCGAGGTGGATGCGGTGATATCCAACGCGGAAAGTACCCCGCCGCAGGTGTAATGTTGCGGTAAATAAAAAAGAGACCGGCTATATGCCGGTTTCTTTTTTGGTAACAGGAGGGGGCATTATTTTTATGGCATCGTCTTAATGAACGTGACGTTCGATTACGCTTCGCTAATTTAACCTACGAACTACGAGCTAGCTCAAATTGATATCGTAACCTTCGATGCGTAAAACAACATGATTCTGTCGTAAGGTTTTCATGATTAACTATCAATCGTCACCCATCATTACATCCTATTTATATTGATGCATTGACAACAATTGTTTAGCAACCCCATCATAACCAGGGAATATACGTGCGGAGTCATAGCCCAACTTATCTAAAATACGACTCCCTTTAGCTGCTTCGCTACACGGTAAAATAAATCTCTTAAAAATATTAGGCACTCTAGTATCATGCTTAATTTGAGAAATTATTAGTTCATCTAATGGTCTTCTATCTGTTAGCGCTGCGCCCTGACCCAACATCATAGCTTGTAGCTCTGAAGTATGAGGCTGAACCATAATAGGCCAATGTGTAAATAATCCTTTTTGTGCACTGATATTGGGGTTCGCGGCATAATGAGGGGTTACGAAATTGACATTAATCGAATTAACTGTAGGTTTTAAAAAAGAAAGGTATTCTTTATTTAAAGCACAAACGCATAACTTTGTATTTTTATTTAATGCTCCTCTAAATGCAAAATATAACGCAACATAAATATCATATGTCCAGTCGAGTAAACGAGTTGGTATCCCATAATGTTGAGCAAGCCCTGCAGTTTCTAATAAATCACTGGGAATCCATGTTTCACTATAATTATTATTCGTCATCCCCATAAAATCAAAATCCTGAGACAAATTTTCTCGAACTCTTGGTGATACTGGAACGTCTAAACCACGTTGGTCTGCCAGTCGATAAAATGAACGCAACAGATGATATTCAGCAGAAATTTGCCACCTTTGCCATAGATGCTGTGGCTCTATAGGCTTACCCAAACCGCAAACATGCCAGAATTGATCAATATATTCTAGCCGCAATGCAGTCGGAATTAGTTTATAGTGTTCTTGCCCATGCCCTCGAAAAATATAGCCATTAATATCAGTTTCATTTCCCCAAGGGGATATAAATTCAAAAAGTTCCTCTACCTTTCCAAATTCAACTGTTTCTATCATAGAAAGTCACCACAATCGTATTTTTCACATAACAACCATCCATTGACACTCAATGCAATATAAGTAACTAATTTATTTTTAACAGTTTCCATATTTGTAGGCATCGCAACGATTTTATAAAAAAAGCGCCTCCCGAAGGAGGCGCTTTTCAGTTCTATACACAGCAATAAGCTATTACAGGGACTCTGCGGTCGCAACCACGTTTTCCACGGTAAAGCCGAATTCCTTGAACAGCAGCTCGGCCGGTGCGGACTCACCGAAGGTGGTCATACCGATGATCTTGCCGCCGAAACCGACGTACTTGTACCAGTAGTCAGCGATGCCGGCTTCGATGGCCACACGCTTGGTGACGGAAGACGGCAGGACGGACTCTTTGTACTCGGCAGACTGGGCGTCGAACACGTCGGTAGACGGCAGAGAGACCACGCGCACGGCACGACCCTTGGCAGTCAGCTGCTCATAGGCGGCAACGGCCAGTTCCACTTCGGAACCGGTGGCAATCAGGATCAGCTCCGGAGTACCGGCGCAATCCTTCAGCACGTAGCCACCCTTGGCGGTGTCGGCCAACTGCTGGGCAGTACGGTCCATCTGGGCCAGATTCTGACGAGAGAAGATCAGCGAGGTCGGGCCGTCAGTACGCTCGATGGCGTGCTTCCAGGCGATGGCAGATTCAACCTGGTCACACGGACGCCAGGTGCTCATGTTCGGGGTCAGACGCAGGGAGGCGATCTGCTCAACCGGCTGGTGAGTCGGGCCATCTTCACCCAGACCGATGGAGTCGTGGGTGTAAACGAAGATGGCGCGCTGCTTCATCAGGGCGGCCATGCGCAGGGCGTTGCGAGCGTACTCCATGAACATCAGGAAGGTGGCGCCGTAGGGGATGAAACCACCGTGCAGGGCGATACCGTTCATGATGGCGGACATGCCGAACTCGCGTACACCGTAGTGGATGTAGTTGCCGGAGGCGTCGTCGTTGGTCAGAGACTTGGAGCCGGACCACATGGTCAGGTTGGAAGGCGCCAGGTCAGCAGAGCCGCCCATGAACTCCGGCAGCAGCTTGCCGAACGCTTCCAGAGAGTTCTGGGACGCTTTACGGGTTGCGATCTTGGCCGGGTTGGCTTGCAGGGTTTCGATGATCTTGGCGGATTCGGCAGCCCAGTTGGCCGGCAGTTCGCCAGCGGTACGGCGCTTGAATTCGGCAGCCAGAGTCGGGTGAGCGGCTTCATAGGCGGCGAACTTGGCAGCCCAGTCAGCTTCCAGTGCAGCGCCCTTCTCCTGAGCGTTCCACTCGGCAGCGATATCGGCCGGGATAACGAACGGCGCGTGGTCCCACTTCAGGAAGGCGCGAGCAGCGGCGATCTCGTCGTTGCCCAGCGGTGAGCCGTGGCAGTCGTGAGAACCGGATTTGTTCGGGGAGCCGTAACCGATGATGGTGCGGCAGCAGATCAGAGTCGGCTTGCCGGTCTCGGCCTTGGCGGCTTCGATGGCGGCATTGATGGCTTCCGGGCTGTGACCGTCAACAGCCGGGATAACGTGCCAGCCGTAAGCTTCGAAGCGCTTGACGGTGTCATCGGTGAACCAGCCTTCTACGTGACCGTCGATGGAGATACCGTTGTCATCCCAGAACGCGATCAGTTTGCCCAGTTGCAGGGTACCTGCCAGGGAGCACGCTTCGTGGGAGATACCTTCCATCAGGCAGCCGTCGCCCATAAAGGCGTAGGTGTAGTGGTCAACGATGTCGTGGCCCGGCTGGTTGAACTGCTCAGCCATGGCTTTTTCGGCGATCGCCATACCAACGGCGTTGGTGATGCCCTGACCCAGCGGGCCAGTGGTGGTTTCAACGCCCGGTGCATAGCCGTACTCCGGGTGACCCGGGGTGCGAGAGTGCAGTTGGCGGAAGTTTTTCAGATCGTCGATGGAGAGGTCATAACCGGAGAGGTGCAGCAGGGAGTACAGCAGCATGGAGCCGTGGCCGTTGGAGAGAATGAAACGGTCGCGGTCGGCCCACTTGGGGTTGTTCGGGTTATGTCTGAGGTGGCTACGCCACAGCACTTCGGCGATATCCGCCATTCCCATGGGGGCGCCCGGGTGACCGGAGTTGGCTTTTTGAACGGCATCCATACTCAATGCACGAATGGCATTGGCAAGCTCTTTACGAGAAGGCATCTGAATCTCCTGCGATTGCTTCATTTGATGGCCAAGATTAAGGCGCGTTATTGTCCCAGCAGGGCGCGCGGCGTGCAAATATTATCTGGATGAATAAAGTGGCTTTGGGAGGACAATCGCTTTTCTTGCCCTCTATTGACCAAAGCAACCAGAGAAAAACGTTTGATTTCCATCCCTTTCGGGATAGGAGAGCACCGCTTGTGACCCATTGGACACTGCGCGACAAAATAGTGCTGGCAATCGGGGGGGGCGCTAATTAAAATAGACGTCCAGATGTAGATACCTCTACACCATCCCATTCATCCGGTTATTGCCGTGGCGATAACCCAGACAAGCTGAGACTCTTATCATGGCAAAGCTGTTTACTTCCGAGTCGGTCTCCGAAGGCCATCCCGACAAGATTGCGGACCAGATCTCCGATGCGGTACTGGACGCCATCCTCAAGCAAGATACCAAGGCCCGTGTCGCCTGCGAGACCCTGGTCAAGACCGGTATGGTCATGGTGGCCGGCGAAGTAACCACCTCTGCCTGGGTTGATATCGAAGAGATCGTGCGTGATACCGTACGTGAAATCGGCTACACCCACTCCGACATGGGCTTCGATGCTGACTCCTGCGCCGTGCTGAACGCCATCGGCAAGCAGTCCCCGGACATCAACCAGGGTGTTGACCGCAGCGATCCGCTGGAGCAGGGCGCTGGCGACCAGGGCCTGATGTTCGGCTACGCCACCAACGAAACCGACGTGCTGATGCCAGCCCCCATCACCTACTCTCACCTGCTGGTGAAGCGTCAGGCTGAAGTGCGCAAGAACGGCACCCTGCCGTGGCTGCGTCCGGATGCCAAGAGCCAGCTGACCTTCGCCTACGACGACGCAGGCAAGATCATCGGTGTGGATGCCGTTGTGCTGTCTACCCAGCACGCCGAATCCATCAGCCACAAAGATCTGGTTGAAGCGGTACGCGAAGAGATCATCAAGCCGGTGCTGCCGGCCGAGTGGGTCAACAAGGACACCAAATACTTCATCAACCCGACCGGCCGTTTCGTTATCGGCGGCCCGATGGGTGACTGCGGTCTGACCGGTCGCAAGATCATCGTCGACACCTACGGCGGCATGGCCCGTCACGGTGGTGGCGCCTTCTCCGGCAAGGATCCGTCCAAGGTTGACCGTTCCGCTGCCTACGCCGCACGTTACGTTGCAAAAAACATCGTTGCCGCCGGTCTGGCCGATCGCTGTGAAATCCAGATCTCCTACGCCATCGGCGTGGCCGAGCCGACCTCCATCAGCGTCGAAACCTTCGGTACTGCCAAGGTCGCCGAAGAGCTGCTGGTCAAACTGGTGCGCGAGCACTTCGAACTGCGCCCGTATGGCCTGATCGAAATGCTGGATCTGAAGCGCCCGATCTACCAGGCTACCGCTGCCTACGGTCACTTCGGTCGTGACGAGTTCCCGTGGGAGCAGACCGACAAGGCCGAACTGCTGCGTTCCGCCGCTGGCCTGTAAGGCTCGCTGTTGTGATAAAAGGGGAGCCTGGCTCCCCTTTTGCTTATCCGCTATCTGACGAGATGTTGATGTCTGCCACTCCTGCCCAGCTTGTCGCCCTGCTGCAACAACGCGTAGAAGCCTGCTTTGTGCAGGCCGAGGCGCGCCTTGGCCGCACCTTCCCCCGCCCGCGGATCTACTGCAATATGCGGGGCCGGGCGGCAGGATCGGCGCGGCTGCAAACCTGGGAGTTGCGCTTCAACCCTGCCCTCTATCAGGCCAACCAGCAGGCGTTTCTGGATGAGGTGGTGCCCCACGAGGTGGCCCATCTGCTGGTCTATGCCCTGTGGGGTGACGGGCGCGGCAAAAACCGGGTGCTACCCCACGGCCGCCAGTGGCAATCGGTAATGCGGGAGGTGTTCGGCCTTGAGCCCAGAACCACCCACAGCTTCGATCTGGCGGTACTGGCCCAGCGCACCGTGCCCTATCGCTGTCACTGCCAGCAGCATCAACTGTCGATACGCCGCCACAACAAGGTGGTGCGTGGCGAAGCCCGCTATCACTGTCGTCGCTGCAAGCAGCCGCTGGAGCGGGAACGGCCGGAGCCAGAGCAGTAAGCCAGCTTGTGTCGCGCCCCTGTGGTAGGGTGCCCGCCATCGTTCGTCAATCACCCCGTTTGCAAGGAATCCCATGCGTTTCATCTCCTCCCTCGCCCTGACCCTGCTGGCCGGTTTACCGCTGCTCAGCGCCCCCCTGCACGCCCAGACCTTTCGCGAAGCCAAGCAGGATCTGGTGAAGATCTATCGCAGCCAGCCTGCGGTCACCACCTTCTACTGCGGCTGCGACATCGACTATCAGGGCAAGAAAATGAGCCCGGATCTCGCCAGCTGCGGTTACGAGCCGCGCAAGCAGGCCAAACGCGCCGCCCGCATCGAGTGGGAACACGTGGTCCCCGCCTGGGAGTTCGGCCACCAGCTGCAGTGCTGGCAGGATGGCGGTCGCAAGAACTGCGAAAAAGCGAGTCCCGAGTTCAACAAGATGGAGGGGGACATGCACAACCTCTTCCCCGCCATCGGCGAAGTGAACGGCGATCGGGCCAACTACCGCTTCTCCGACTGGAACGGCAAGCCGGATCAGTACGGCCAGTGCCAGATGCTGGTGGATTTCAAGGATCGTCGGGTGCAGCCGCCCAAGGGGCCGGTACGGGGCCAGATTGCCCGCGCCTACCTCTACATGAGCCAGCAGTATGGGCTGCGTCTGGCAGCGCAACAGCGTAAACTGTTTGAAGCCTGGGATCGCCAGTACCCGGCAGAGGGCTGGGAGTGCGAGCGCAACCGCCACATCGGCAAGCTGCAGGGCAATACCAATCCCTTTATTGAAAAGCAGTGCCAATAACCCCATTTGACCTGGGAGGGGATAGCCCCTCCTATCATGAAGCCCTTCCCCACTGCCGTGTGAGCCTTGCTCGCCGCAGGATATGAAGGGTTTCCAAGCAAGAGACTGACAAGCAGCCATGCGCATTCCACGTATCTATGAACCGGCCACCCTGCAAGTTGGCCAGACCATCGCCCTGTCGGAAGACGGCGCCAACCATATCGGCCGGGTACTGCGCATGCAGCCGGGCCAGCAGCTCGAGCTGTTCAACGGCGATGGCACTCAATATCCCGCCACCATCGCCAGCGTCGGCAAAAAGTCGGTGGAAGTGACCATCGACAGCTGCGACGTCCAATCGGTGGAGTCACCGTTGGCCATCCACCTAGGTCAGGTGATCAGCCGTGGCGACAAGATGGACTTCACCATCCAGAAATCGGTGGAGCTGGGCGTCACCTGCATCACCCCGCTCTTCTCGGAGCGCTGTGGCGTCAAGCTGCCGGCCGATCGACTGGAGAAGAAGCGCGAGCAGTGGCAGAAGGTGGTGATCAGCGCCTGCGAACAGTGCGGCCGCAACGTGGTGCCCGAAGTGCGTATGCCGATGGAGCTGGATGCCTGGCTGGCGGAAGAGACCAAAGAGCTCAAGCTCAACCTGCACCCGCGCGCCGAGTACAGCATCAACACCCTGCCCGTTCCCGAGCACGGCGTGCGCCTGCTGATTGGCCCGGAAGGGGGATTGTCGAGCGACGAGATCGCCCGTACCGTGCAGGAAGATTTCAAAGAGATGCTGCTGGGGCCGCGGGTGCTGCGCACCGAAACCGCCGCCCTGACTGCGATTACTGCGCTGCAGTGCCGCTTTGGCGATCTAGCTTGATACTATCGGCCGCATCAATCAGCCCCATGGCTGCATCGACGCAGCCTCAAGCGGACGATTACGCTGCGCTAATCGACCCTACAACCCTATCGAGCCATTAAAAAGGAACAGCGGATGACCATTAAACTCGGCATCGTGATGGACCCCATCTCGGCCATCAACATCAAGAAAGATTCCAGCTTTGCCATGCTCGAAGAGGCGCAAAAGCGCGGCTATGAGCTCTTCTATCTGGAGATGAAGGATCTCTACATGGAAGCCGGTCGCGCCTTTGGCACCATGCGCCCGCTCACCGTCAAGTATGACTATGCCGACTGGTACACGCTGGGCGAGGTGGTGGATCAGCCCCTCTCCAACCTCGATGTGATCCTGATGCGCAAGGATCCGCCGTTCGACACCGAATTTATCTATGCCACCTACATGCTGGAGCGGGCCGAGGATGAGGGTTGCCTTATCGTCAACAAGCCGCAGAGCCTGCGCGACGCCAACGAGAAGCTCTACACGGCCTGGTTTGCCGAGCATACCCCGACCACGCTGGTGACACGCCGCGCCGACAAGCTGCGCGCCTTCCACGCGAAGCATAAGGACGTGATCCTCAAGCCGCTGGACGGCATGGGCGGCGCCTCCATCTTCCGCATGAAGGAAGATGACGCCAACGTCGGCGTGATTATCGAAACCCTGACCGCCCACGGCAGCCAGTACTGCATGGCGCAGACCTATCTGCCCGCCATCAAGGATGGCGACAAGCGGGTACTGGTAGTGGACGGTGAACCTGTTCCCTACTGCCTCGCCCGTATTCCGGCGCAGGGCGAAACCCGTGGCAATCTGGCGGCCGGTGGCCGTGGTGAAGCGCGTCCCCTGAGCGAAGCGGACTGGGCCATCGCCCGTGCGGTGGGCCCGACGTTGAAAGAGAAAGGGCTCATCTTCGTCGGTCTCGACATCATCGGCGATCGGCTGACCGAGATTAACGTCACCAGCCCGACCTGCATTCGCGAGATTGAAGCAACCTTCGACGTGCACATCACCGGTATGCTGATGGATGCCATCGAGCGTCGGCTGGGCAAATAATCGCCAGGCAGGCTAAGCCGGCCTGTTCAGGGGTAACCGCCACTGACAAGCCCGGAAACAGAGAGGGTGGCCCGGCGCCACCCCCTCTGTTTCAAGACAATCCGGAAAGGGGCGGGATCTCGCCCAGCCCAAAAAGCGGTTTTTCCCATGGGGATCAACTGCCATAATTGACCTCAAATACCTTTGCACTATTTGGCCTCTATGCAAACACTGCAAAATCACTTCCTGCTTGCCATGCCAAGCCTGACGGATCCCTACTTCGAGCGCTCGCTGGTCTATCTGTGCGAGCACAACGAAGAGGGCGCCATGGGACTGGTCGTCAACATTCCGGTCGAGATGTCGCTGGAAACCATGCTGACCCAGCTCCAGCTCAATCCGCCCAACAACCCGGAGCTCAAGCAGCCGGTGCTGCAAGGGGGGCCGGTTCACGCCGATCGCGGCTTCGTGCTGCACAGCTTCCGCCCCGGTTTCAACTCCACCCTGCAGGTGGGGGATGAGATGATGGTGACCACCTCCAAGGATATTCTGGAAACCCTGGGTACGAGCGAAGCCCCTGCCCATTGGCTGGTGGCCCTTGGCTATGCCGGCTGGAGCGCCGGGCAGCTGGAGCAGGAGCTGGTGGACGGCGCCTGGCTGGTGATCCCCCCCAATCCGGCTCTGGTGTTCAAGACCCCCATTCACAAACGTTGGCAGCAAGCTGCCGCCAGCATAGGGGTGAACCCGGTTCACCTCTCCAGCGATATCGGCCACAGCTGATCGGCTGGCCCGCTCCGCTCTCTATTTCAAGGATTTATCAGTTATGTCATCACGCAGCATCATGGGCTTTGACTATGGCACCAAGAGCATTGGCGTCGCCATCGGTCAGGAGCTGACTGGCACAGCCCAGCCTCTGCGCGCCCTCAAGGCCAACGACGGCATCCCCAACTGGGACGAGATTGAGAAGCTGCTCAAGGAGTGGCAACCGGACCTGCTGGTGGTCGGCCTGCCGCTGAACATGGATGGCACCGATCAGGAGATCACGGTACGGGCCCGCAAATTCGGCAACCGGCTGCATGGCCGTTTCGGCAAGCCGGTGGAATTCAAGGATGAGCGGCTCACCACCACAGATGCCCGCGCCCGCCTGTTTGAGCGAGGCGGCTATCGCGCGCTGGAAAAAGGCAGTGTGGACGGCGTCTCGGCGCAGTTGATCGTCGAAGCCTGGATGGAAGAGCAGTACAACTAAGCCATCAACAGCAAGGCAAGGGTCGCCGCCCTTGCCTTGTCTCGCACAATCCCCTCATTACACCTGTGATTGACCCGCGACCAGCCCTTCGGCTTCGGTCGGCGTCGCATTCATCATCCGGTTGAGCCAGGGCACCATCAGCCCCATCACTACCGCAATCAGCAGAGTCGCCATCCCGATCTTGCCAAATACGCCGGTGTAAATGGGCAAAGTTTGCAGCGGATCCGTCATCCCTTGCGGCACGGCGGTAAAGGTCGCCACATAGCCTCCCAGCAGGGATGCCATCGCTTGAGTCAGGAACCACATTCCGAGAATGAAGCCCATCAGCCGTTGCGGCACCAGCGCGGCGACCATCGCCAGCCCCAAGGCGCTTATCATCAGCTCGCCCAGACTCTGGAACAGGTAGATAAGCACCATAAACCAGGGGGAGGTAAGCCCCTGTTCATCGGCAAACCACCAGCCGGATGCAGCCGCCGTCAGAAAGCCCAGCGAGCAGAAGAACATCCCGAGGGTGAATTTGAGCGGCATGGTGAGATCCCGCCCCTTGCTGCCCATCCGGGTATAGATCATCGCGAGTACCGGGCTACCCACCACCACCCAGAAGGGGTTGAGCGCCTGGAAGCTGATGGGGTTGACGCTCATGCCCAGCATTTCGTGGTGCATGTTGTTGATGGCAAAGAAGTTGAGAGACGTCGGCATCTGGGCGTAAAGCACATAGAAGAGCACCGCCTCCAGCATCAGCACGAAGGCCACATACATCTTGTTGCGGCCCACGCTGTCGAGCTTGAACGCCTCGCGAAAAAAGAATATCACCACGGCGATGGTCACCGTCATCAGCACCATGTTGGCGATCACCACGTGGTGCATCAGCCAGGCACAGAAGAAGACCATGGCTACCGAACCCAATATAACCAGCAGCAGCTTGCTGTAATTCAGTGGCAGGTGATCCGGCTCGGAGCCAATATCCTTGACCATATTGCGACAGGCAAAGAAGGTGAGCAGCGCAATAATCAGCCCCACCCCGCACAGGTTATAGGTCACGGTATAGCCGTAGTGATCGGCAATCACCGGAGCGAGCGAGAGGGAAATAAGGGAGCCGATATTGATCGACATATAGAACAGGGTAAACGCCCCATCCAGCCGCGGATCTTTTGGCTGGTAGCATTTTGACAGCAGGCTGGCCGGATTGGCCTTGAACAGGCAGTTACCGACCGCGATGGTGCCTAGCGCATAGAAAATCAGGTCGGGATTGTAGATAGAGAGGCCGGTCATAAAGTAGCCTATCACCAACACCACTGCCCCCAGCACCATGGTGCGCTTGGTGCCGAGAATATGGTCGCCGACATAGCCACCGACCGAGATCAGACCATATACCAGCGCCGAGAAGGCACCGAAAGTAATAAAGGATTGCTCTTGGGAAAATCCCAGTTGCTGTACAAAGAAAACCGCCAGGATCCCCTGCACGCCGTAATAACCGAAGCGCTCCCAGAGTTCGACGAAAAATATCATGAAGAAGGGTTTGGGTTGTTGTAACAACCCTGTGGGTGCTGTTGCTGGACGCATATCAACCTGCCTTTGCTGAGATTTATTTTTATTAATCTGATGGTGGCTGCCGCACTATTTTTTGCCCGCTATTGCCATAACGGGGAGCGCAGTCAGCCTGCCAATCTGGCTATTTTCGGGTGCACGCGCCCCGTTCGATGAAAGGTGTCTTTCATCTAGCCGGTTTCAATTACGGGTTATCGGGGGATGGTGAGTGGCGTCTCCCAGTACAGTTGCCGGCTCCGGGTTCTACCTTTGCTGCATCCCTTTACTCAAGCCGGTTTATCAACCTTGATGCTTATTCCCCTCTGCTCCGTCACTCATGGCTGGTGGCTTGATAGCCGGGGCATGACACGGCCACAGACGACCTGTGGGGCTGGCTCACGCCGCGCTCTACTGGCTATCACACTACACAGGCGCTATCTAACCCCGCCATTCCAAGGGATGTCATGCTATATCACTGCAAATACAGGAACTTAATGGTCGATCACACTTTAAAAGTGACTATCAGTGAAGTTTTCTAATGAAACCACATGAATTTTTTTCGTGAAAAGAGCTTCACTCGAGACGTGCAACCAAGGCCAATCTGTGCATAAAGAGAGTTGAATGGCACACAGTTTGAACCCGATCTCGGCACTTAAGTCGTGCAAAAGCCCACTCATCCGGGCGATACGACAACAAAAAGCCGGAGCAGATGGCTCCGGCTGATCGATGGGCACCGTCACGGTCACATTAGCGTGGCGATTCGTCGTTGTAGAGCCGCCGGATCTCGTTGCGCAGCCACATCACCTTGGCATCCTGATTGTGCCGTTTGTGCCACAGCAGGATGAAGGCGATCTCAAGCTGGGCATAGAGCTTTTCGGGTAGCGGCAGCGGCATGGCGATCAGATTGCCATGATGCCGACTGGCATAACCACCGCAGTAGGAAGGAGCCACCGCAATCAGCTCATGGCTCGACTGGGAGGCAATATGCAGCGCCTGCTCGAAGCTGGAGACCATGATGGGCACCTCCCGCTTCCGCCCCTCGTCCTCCAGCAGGCTGTCGAGGGCCCAAGTATCGTTCGCTTCCCACACCATGCTGATCTGGGGGCAGGCCAGAAAGTTCTCCAGCGACCACTTCTGCTGGAGCAAGGGGTGATCCTTGCGCAGAAAGACCACCGGGCGATCGGTGAACAGCACCTCATGATCGATGTAGTAGGGCAAGCGGTTGACCTTGGCCAGAGAGCGGCCATGGGTCTCGCGGGCACAAAAGCCGAGATCCGCATCGCCGTTGACGATGTCGTTGAGGGAGTGGTGATCCCACCCCAGCATCCTGACCACCGAGTTGGGGTACTTCTGGTAGATGGTCATGGGCAGATCGCTCAGGAAGCTGATGTAGAAGGGGGACTCCATCACCAGGGTGAAGCGGGCACCATCGGGGATCGCCTCGCTATTGAGCGAGGTGATGCTGTCAGTGAGCTGGAACCAGACCTTCAGCTCCTCCTCCAGGGTCAGGGAGAGGTTGGTGGGCTGCAACCCCTGCCGTACCCGTACAAACAGGGGATCGTCAAACCACTCCCGCAATTTGGCCAAAGACTTGCTCACCGCCGACGGAGTGACACAGAGCTTTTTCGCCGCCCCTGCCACACTGCGCTCCTGCATCAGGTACTTGAATACCACCAGCAGGTTCAAATCGAGTTCACCCAGATTGCGCATATCCCCTCTCATCTTCCATCAGCCCTGCGACCGCGCTTCACGAAGCGCGAGCCATGGTAACAGCCCTTTGACAGCCAGGTAACTGAGCAGTGCCAGCAGCAAGGCGCAGATCAGCATCTCGGACGGAGTAAAGCCGAGCTGGCCAAGCAACCAGATATAGAGGCCGGAGAGGCTGATCTGCATGATGCAGAGCACCGCGCTGGCGAACGCCACATTGTGTTGACAACCATCGAGCGCCTCCCCCATCGCCCCCCCGAAGCCACAGGAGAAGCCGACACAGACCAGTGCAAATCCCGGCAGCAGCAGATGGATATCGCCCCCCGTCTGCCAGCTGCCGAACAGTGAGCACGCCGCCAGCAGATAGCAGAGATGAGACACCGCCAGCACTTTCTGTTTGCCCAACCAGCGCAACAGCAGGGGCGTCAGGAAGGAGGTGGACATACTCACGCCGGCCATCACCATCATCACGATGGAGTACTGCTCGGTAGTGAAGCCAAACTCCTTCATCAGGATCAGCGGCGAGACGCTGACATAGACCAGAATGGCGGTCACGCTGGCACTGGTCAGCAGGGAGAGCAACATAAAGCGCGGGGAGCGCAGCAGGGCAAATGGCAGCGCCGCGCCACTGCCCGGTTGCCGCGCCGGGCGGGTCTCCTTGAGCAGAAGCAAGTTCACCAGACCGCTAACGGCCGCCACCAGCGCCATCGCCACGAAGATCCCGCGCCAATCAAAATGTGACAGGATGAGGTAACCGAGCACCGGCGCCAGCACCGGGATCACGCAGATGACCCCGTTGATCATCGAGAGCGCCATCGCCAGCCGCTCCTGACACAGCACGTCCCGCAGCACGGTAAAGGTCATGATATACAGCGCCCCCGCCCCGACTCCTTGCCAGAAACGGCCGAAATAGAACTGACTTATCCCCTCTGCACTGCCTGCCACCAGCGAGGCAAGGACAAAAATCAGCGCGCCCCCGAGCACCACCCAGCGCCGCCCGTAGCGATCGGCAATCATCCCGCCCAGCAGCACGGTGGCTGCCATGCCAAACAGATAGATAGAGAAGGCGGTGTGGATCTGCGCCTCGCTCGCCTGCAGGGTATCGGCAATCTGGGGCACAGCGACCAGATAGAGATCGATCCCGACCGGATAGAGGATGATCATCAGAAAAGTACACAACAGGAATACAGGCATGAACGCTCCATAACAGATTGGCGTGCCGATGCCTGCCAGATCACAGCGACAGGCGAACAGTGGCGGGGCCAAGGTGGTGACAAAGGTAGCAACGCAGCGCGTCGCAATGGGGGCAACTATATGGGCGCCCAGCGCCCTCACCTAGTGAAGAGATGGCGATCGGTACATTCCAATCAGGAAATATTGTATTGATTTACGTGCCTAGGCGGCCATATTTAATCGACCAGAGGCCGTAAGAAACCGGGTCACCTCCCGCTCATAGCCATCCCTGCGCAGCACTTTTACCGCCCGTCTGTTATCTGCCTTCACCCTTGCGGGCGTATAAGCTGTAGGTGCGACGCAATACAGGGAATGTGTATGAAGGGAATGAAGAGAGAAGAGCAGATTGCCGGGCTGCTGGCAGCACTGGAGCAAGTCATTCTGGGCAAGCCGCTGCAACTGAAAATCGCGCTGGTGACCCTGCTGGCGCGCGGTCATCTGCTGATCGAGGATCTGCCCGGCATGGGCAAAACCACCCTGGCCCACGCGCTGGCGCAGGTGCTGGGGCTGGCATGCAGGCGCATGCAGTTCACCGCCGATCTGCTCCCCGCCGACCTGCTGGGGCTGCAGATTTTTGACCCCCAGCAACAAACATTTCGCTTTCACCCCGGCCCCATCTTCACCCAGGTTCTACTGGCAGACGAGATCAACCGCGCCAGCCCCAAGGTGCAGAGCGCCCTGCTGGAGGCGATGGCCGAGGGCAAGGTGAGCATCGAGGGCCACACGCACCCACTCCCCGATCCATTTTTCGTCATCGCCACCCAGAATCCGGCGGATCAGGCGGGCACCTATCCGCTGCCGGAGTCCCAGCTCGACCGCTTCGCCGTGCGACTCTCGCTGGGTTTTCCGCCGCGAGAAGCGGAGCGCCAGTTGCTACGCGGCCACCAACCGACTGGCCCATTGCCCGCCATGCTGGATGCTGCCGGACTCGCCACCTTGCAAAGCGAAGGGGATGCCATCCATGTTTCGGATGCCACCCTCGACTACCTGCTGGCACTGGTGCACCAGAGCCGCTTTGATGGGGAGCTGCCACAGCCCCTCTCCCCCCGGGCAGCCCAGACCTTGCTGGCGGTGAGCCGGGCTTGGGCGCTGGTGGCGGGGCGGCGCTTTGTCACGGTGGAGGATGTGCAGGCAGTCTTCCCCTATGTGGCCGAGCATCGGCTGCGGGGCAGCTTTGGCGTGCAACACGGCGAAGCCTGTCCCCTTAGCCAGCGATTGCTGGCCCGGGTCGATCCGGACAATCCCTGATGAGCAAATTGCTAAACCGTTGGCAGCAGTGGCGAGCCCGCTGGCAGCGACGCTGGCTCGACCGCCGCATTCCCCCGGCCCGCCAGATAACGCTGGGACCGAGAACCCTCTTTATCCTCCCCACCCGCATGGGGCTGCTCTATCTGCTGGTGCTGCTCGCCATCTATCTGCTCGGCACCAACTATCAGAACAATCTGGTGCTGCTGGTGGCCTACTGCCTCGGCAGCCTGTTTATGGCCGCCATGTGGCTCACCCACCGCAACCTGCTGGGGTTGGAGCTGCTGGGTGGCCCGCTGGTGCTGGGGGAAGCGGGTAGCCAGCTGCCTATCCGTATCTTGGTGCAGAGTCCGCGCCCGGTGCTGGCACTCCATTTTAGCCTCAACGAAGGATCCCTCTGGCTGGCACAGGCCGACGCTGTGCCCAGCTCAGTTATCTTGCCAGTATCAGGCTCTCACCGCGGGCCACTGCCCCTTGGTCGATTGCGGGTCGAGAGCCGCTACCCCCTCGGCCTGTTTCGCTGCTGGTCCCTGCTGGACTTGCAGTTGGAGGGCTGGCTTTCCCCCAAACCGGCATTCGGGGCGCTAAGAGGGGAACATGCGACCCAAAGCGAGGGGCATCAGGGCCAACCCGCTCCAGCGAATCTCGGTGACTTTGATACCCTACGGACACATCAGGCCGGTGAACCACTGAGCCGGGTCGCCTGGAAGCAACTTGCCCAGGGGCGCGGCCTGCTGACCAAACAGTTCAATGAACCTCAGCAGGATGACTCTCACCTCACCTTGCAGCGGGTCGCGGGTGGGGATCTGGAGCAGCGGCTGGCGGTGCTGGCCTGGTGGTGCGCCGATTACGGCAAGCGGGGTATCCCCTTCACCCTGACGCTGGCAAACCAGACGCTGGGGCCCGATAGTGGCGCCACCTTTGTGCAGCGCTGCCTGCTGGCACTAGCCCAGTTCGATGCCACACCACCGAAGAGCACGCCCGATGCTGCTCGATAACCGCCGCCTGCTGCCACTCATCGCCCTGCAACAGCTGCTGCTGGTCGCTGCGCTCTGGCCCCAGTTGCAACTCTGGGTAGTGACAGTGGGCGCCATCACCCTCGGCGTCCGGGCCATGATGCTGTGGCGCGGCTGGCCGCCCCTGCCTGCCCGCTGGTTGGCGCTGCTGGCCATCACAACCGTGGTGTTGCTGGGGTTGCAGTGGCGCACATTGGGCACCCTGCCCGCCCTGATCAATCTGCTCTGGCTCGGCTATAGCCTCAAGATGATCGAGGTACGGCGCGAGCGGGATATCGAGCTGGTGCTGCTGCTCGCCTTCTTTCTCATCGCGCTGGCGCTGGTGCAGCGACAGAGCATCGGCTGGACGGCCGGAATGACAATAGCGCTCTGGCTGGCAGTGACCGCGCTGGTGGCCGCCGTCGCCCCCGAACAGAAAAGGCCATGGCGCAGTGCGGGTGGTGCCCTGCTGCTGGCGCTTCCCCTGCTCATCACTCTGTTTCTGCTGCTGCCAAGGCTGCCGCCCCTCTGGCAGATGCCCACCACCAGCCGTGCCCTGTCGGGCCTCTCTGAAGAGCTGGCCCCCGGCGATATCAGCGAACTGGTCAACTCCTCGGAGCTGGCGTTTCGGGTCACTTTTGCCGATGGCCCGCCCCCTGCCCGCGAGCGCTACTTTCCGGTGATGCGCCAAGAGGTTTTCGATGGCCAGCGCTGGTTGCTGAGCCCCGAGGTCAGGGCGTGGCAACGGACGGTGCCGGTGCAGACCGGGCTCACCCTTCTGGCATCTTCTTCTCAGGCTAACACTCAACTGGCAGATAGCCCGTTGCCAGCCGGGAGCTACGAGGTGATCGCCGAGCCCCAGCGCCACCGCTGGGCCTTTGCCCTGAGTGAACCGCGTCTGCTGGCGGGCCCTGTGCTGCTTACCCCTCTCGACACCCTCTATCGGCAGCTCGACATGATAGTAGGCTCCGCTGCGTTTGAGCAGCATATGCTTGC
>NZ_JBFODV010000201.1:0-11648 GCF_040908495.1 Aeromonas sp. R1-1
TTACCTGTGTTGTACGGTGGGTCAATATAGATGAGTTTCACTTTTCCCACCAGGGAGTACGATGAGGCGGACATCATCCTGATCGGGGTCTCCCGCTGCGGCAAGACCCCCACCAGCCTCTATCTGGCGCTGCAGTTTGGCATTCGCGCCGCCAACTACCCCTTTATCGAGCAGGACATGGGGATGCTGGAGCTGCCCGCCCCCCTCAAGGCCAACCGTCACAAGCTGTTTGGCCTCACCATAGCGCCGCAGCGGCTGCACGAGATCCGTAACCAGCGCCGTGCCAACAGCCGCTACTCCTCCATCGAACAGTGCGAGCAGGAGCTGGCCTGCGTGGAGCGACTGTTTCGCCAGGAGGCGATCCGCTTCCTGGATACCAGCTCCCACTCGGTGGAGGAGATCAGCGCCAAGGTTCTCGAGGCAACCGGTCTGCGCCGCCAGCTCTGTTAAGCCAGCTTGACAGCTATCGGCATCAACAAAAGATAAAAATTACAGTGTCGCGGCGAAAGTCAGCTGTGGCGAACTGCAATTCACATAGATGACAGTGAAAAGCGTGGATAAAAAAGGGATAAGCACCACAAATGCTTATCCCTCTTCTTGTCGACCTTAGCGTTGCGCCCTTGTCACCTGCAGCCAGTTAGCCGCTATTCGATTCCGTTCTGCTGCGCTCGGCAAACAGCCAGCGTTAACTAACGATTGAGCTCTGGGTTGTTCATCAACCGGGCATAGAAGGCCAGCAAACCGTGGCGCAGGCGAACCCGCTCCGCCAGCCAGCCGCCAACGAGCGCCCCCGTTACCCCACCCGCCAGCAACAGCGACTGCCAGTAGTGCAGCAACTCCTGATCACCGAGTAACAGCCAACCCAGCAACATAATCGCGGCCACCAGCAACAACAGCGGACTGGCGGCAATCCCTAACCAGAGCGCCACCTGTACACCCCGGGCAACCCCTTGTTGCAACACGCCTTCGCGTTCCCTGTGCTCCCACTCCCTGCACTCTTCCTTGCACTCCCGCTTGTTTGGCATCATTTGCATCCATTTGTGGCTTGGCACCACAAAAGCACACCAACAAGACAAAATGTCAACAAAACAGAATTCGATTGCACAAACATCAACCAAAAACTACCAAGAAGCCTCTTCAGATCATGAAAAAGCTGCCTTTGGTACAAAACACGGCCATTAGAGATGGAAAACAGGTGCATTCATGGCGGATTATCACTATTCTGCTTCGGTTGCCAGCCAACACTAAAAATTGCAAATGGCATGGTGTAACGAAATAAATACAGCTTTCGTCAGGTTTTGGCTACGCACTGCGGCCTGCTCAGGATGAGCCCAACACCGACCAGAGACAACAGAGACGTAAGGACAGACCCATGGATTTGAAACAAGACGGTGAGGAGCTGAAGCGCGGCCTTAAAAACCGCCACATTCAGTTGATTGCTTTGGGCGGCGCCATCGGCACCGGCCTCTTTCTGGGCATTGCCCAAACCATCAAGATGGCAGGCCCCTCAGTCCTGCTGGGTTATGCCATCGGCGGCTTTATCGCCTTCCTGATCATGCGCCAGCTCGGTGAAATGGTGGTGGAAGAGCCGGTAGCCGGTTCATTCAGCCACTTTGCCTACAAATACTGGGGCGAGTTTGCCGGTTTTGCGTCCGGCTGGAACTACTGGGTGCTCTACGTGCTGGTGAGCATGGCCGAGCTGACCGCGGTGGGCATCTATGTCCAGTACTGGTGGCCCGAGATCCCGACCTGGATGTCGGCAGCCTTCTTCTTCGTGCTGATCAACGCCATCAACCTCTCCAACGTCAAAGCGTTTGGCGAAATGGAGTTCTGGTTCGCCATCATCAAGGTGGTCGCCATCATCGGCATGATTGGCTTTGGCGGCTATCTGCTCCTCTCCGGTGCCGGCGGACCCGAGGCAAGCGTCACCAACCTGTGGGCTCAGGGCGGTTTCTTCCCCAACGGCATCAGCGGTCTGGTGATGGCAATGGCGGTGATCATGTTCTCCTTTGGCGGTCTGGAGCTGGTGGGCATTACCGCCGCGGAAGCGGACAACCCCGAGAAGAGCATTCCCAAGGCCACCAATCAGGTGATCTACCGCATCCTCATCTTCTACATCGGTGCTCTGGCTATCCTGATGTCCCTCTACCCTTGGGGTAAAGTGGTGGAAGGCGGCAGCCCGTTCGTGATGATCTTCCATGCACTGGACAGCAACCTGGTCGCCACCGTACTCAACATCGTGGTGCTGACGGCGGCACTGTCGGTCTACAACAGCTGCGTCTACTGCAACAGCCGGATGCTGTTCGGGCTGGCCAAACAGGGCAACGGCCCGAAAGCCCTGCTCAAGACCAACAAGAGCGGCGTGCCGCTGGTGGCCCTCTCGGTCTCGGCCATCGCCACCCTGCTCTGCGTGCTGATCAACTACCTGATGCCGGGCAAGGCGTTCGGTCTGCTGATGGCGCTGGTGGTCTCCGCACTGGTGATCAACTGGGCGATGATTAGCCTCGCGCACCTCAAGTTCCGCAAGGCCAAGGTCGCAGAAGGCGTCCAGCCCAAGTTCAAGGCGTTCTGGTATCCCTTCGGCAACTATCTCTGCCTCGCGTTCATGGCTGGCATTCTGGTGATCATGTATATGACCCCCGATTTCCGCATCTCGGTCGAACTGATCCCAGCCTGGCTGGTGGTACTGGGTATTGGCTTTGTCATCAAGCGCAAAGGACAAGCTCAAAGCAAGGTCGCAGCCAATCTGGGTTAATGCCCGAATCTAGCGACATCAATGCAAAACGCCGATCACATGATCGGCGTTTTTTTTATTGCGCTCAGCGCAACTGACCGCACTACTAGCAGCCATAGCCCTCAGGATGGCAGCTCTTGCCTTTGATCTTGCCGATGCTCCGGGCTGTTGACGCAACACTCATCGCGGAAAAAGGCGATGATCTCCTCCAACACCGCGTATTGAGAGACGCAAAGCAGGGTGCGACTCTCCCGGTTTTGCTTCACCAGCCCCACCGAGACCAGCGCCGCGATATGGTGGCTGAGGGTGGAAGCGGGGATCGCCAGCTGCTTTTGCAGCTCACCCACCGGCTGCCCCTGCTCTCCCGCCTTGACCAGATGCTTGAAGATAAACAGCCGGGTCGGATGACCCAGCTCTTTCAATGCCTTGGCGACCTCTTCCAGTTGCATCTCTGCGCCCTCCACAAATTTGATATTTCGATAATACCAGAAATATCTTGACCGGCCATTCATTTCGATTATTTTGGAAATATAGAAACCAAGTGAGGATACGACAATGAATGAGTGGTTAACCATGCTGACCGATGCAGCCCAGATGTTCCTGTTTCTGGCTGTCGAGCTGTCGGTTCTGTTTCTGGTCATTAGCGCCGGGGTCAGCCTGATCCGTCAGAAGATCCCCGACGAGAAGATCCAGCGGATGCTGGGGGCGAGACATGGCAAGGGCTATCTGCTCTCGGCCCTGCTCGGCGCCGTCACCCCCTTTTGCAGCTGCTCCACCATCCCCATGCTGAGAGGGCTGCTCTCGGCCAAGGCTGGCTTTGGCCCCACCCTCACCTTCCTGTTTATTTCGCCACTGCTGAACCCTATCATCGTCGGCTTGATGTGGGCCACCTTCGGCTGGAAAGTGACCCTGCTCTACGCCGTGATCGCCGCCAGCGTCTCCGTCATGGCGAGCATGCTGCTCGACAGGCTCGGGTTCGAGCGCCACGTCATCGACCCCAAAGAGGCCACCCCCTCTTGCGGTAGCGACTGTGGCCCGGCGACCCGCGCCACAACTCAAACAAATTGCAGTGATAACCAACGCGGTACCATTCGCGCAATCAAACAACTCAAGGGGACGGCGTGCTGCCCGGCTCCGCAACCAGAGATGGCAGAACAGGCTACCCTCCCCTGCTGCGGCGATGGCACGGCTGCCCTGACCAGAGCGCCACAGCTCCCCACCGCCTGGGTCAAAGCTCGCATCGATGCCTGGCAGCAGTTCAAAACGGTATTGCCCTTCCTGCTGCTGGGGGTGCTCATCGGCTCGTTTATTTACGGTTTTATTCCGGCCGAGTGGATCGCCGCCCATGCTGGCGCCGACAACCCGCTGGCCATTCCATTCAGCGCCATCGTCGGGATCCCGCTCTACATCCGTGCCGAGGCCGTGATCCCGCTGGCATCGGTGCTGCTGGGCAAAGGGATGGGGATGGGCGCCGTCATGGCGCTGATCATCGGCAGTGCCGGTGCCAGTCTGACTGAGGTGATCCTGCTCAAATCCATGTTCAGAACCCCGATGATTGCGGCCTTTCTTACCGTGATCCTCGGCATGGCGATCCTGATGGGCTACCTGACGCAACTGCTGTTTTAAGTCGCCCATCATTAAACAGACAGGGTGTTAAGCCAGCTGAGTGTGAAACCATCAGGCTTCCCATAGACAAAACGCCGATCAACTGGTCGGCGTTTGTCTATTCCGTACGGCAATCTGCAACCGGCGTTACAGATATTGCCCGACGATGGGGAGCAGATCCTCGACGTCACGGGCGATATGGTCGGGTTGGTGTTCCCAGCGCTCCGGGGTCGCGCGGCTATAGGCGACAGCCACCGATATCACACGGCTCTGCTCGCCAAGCGCCGCTTGTAAATGACGGGCAAACTGCACATCCGCTTCATGGTCACCGATATAGATCAGCGACTGGCACCTGGCTGGGCCGAAGATAGACTCCAGACATTTGAGGCCACCGAAAGGATGAGGTTTTTGCTTCTGTCCGGGCACGTCATCATAGCCGACCACAGCCTTGAACAGGCTGTTCACGCCATGCAGCTCCAGTACCCGGCGAATGTTTTTTTGGGAGTTCTGCGAACAAATTCCGTGGGGAATGGCAGAGAAATGGTCAATCACCGCCTCCAGCCCCGCAAAAAACCGCACCTCGGTCCGGTTCATCTCCTGATGCTTGGCCCACAGACTGCCAGCCAGCACCATCTCGTCCCGCGACAAACCGTAGTAATCCATATAGAGCGCCTGCCAGTTCTTGGCGGCGTGATTGGCATGGTGATACTCCGCTTCGCTGCGCAGATAGCGCGGCAGATGTTCTCCGGTCAGATGGGGGGCGACCTCAGCCAGGATCTGCTTGGTGATATCGATATTCTTCGGCACCGAATTGACCAGAGTACCGTCATAATCCCATAAAATCGCATCCAACTTCATTGCGTTACCTGTCTCGCTGCACAGCCATAAGTCACGCCATGTTACTTGGCTTGCCTCCCCTCGCCAAACCGCACTGTAAAAATGTGAGACCCATCCCGTCCCCACG
Organism: Aeromonas sp. R1-1; assembly: GCF_040908495.1. Taxonomy (NCBI): domain Bacteria; kingdom Pseudomonadati; phylum Pseudomonadota; class Gammaproteobacteria; order Aeromonadales; family Aeromonadaceae; genus Aeromonas; species Aeromonas sp. R1-1. The sequence goes on from NZ_JBFODV010000201.1 coordinate 5,304, forward strand.
CAGTAGCACAAGAGTTAATGTGCAACAACACAATAAATGAACATCCTCTGCCATACTCAGACGAAGTATTCCGTTACGCCGAAACCGGAGTCTGATCATGGTAACCAGCTCGCTTCACACCACAGATACCGAGGTTGAATTTGCCGACGATATCCAGTTGGTATCGACGACCGACCTCAAAGGGGACATCACCTACGCCAATCCGGCGTTTTGTCAGGTGGCAGGCTATCGCCTGGAAGAGATGTTGGGGCAGCATCACAATCTGGTGCGCCACCCCGACATGCCCAAGGCAGCGTTTGCCGATCTCTGGGCCCACCTGCAGGCGGGCAAACCATGGCGAGGCATGGTAAAAAACCGCTGCAAGGATGGTCGCTATTATTGGGTTGATGCCTATGTCACCCCGATTTATGAAGATGGCAAGATGGTGGGTTACCAATCCGTCCGCTGCCGCCCCGCCGCAGAGCACAAAGCGCGTGCCAGCCAGATGTACAAAACCCTTAAAGCACGTGAAACCGGCTCTGCAATTCATATGGGCCTGCGTCAGCTCACTCCGGCCATGATGACCATCCCCCTGCTGCTCGTCAGCGTGATCAGCGCGCTCTGGCTGCTCTCACCGCTGCAGGCGCTCTGGGTCATCATTCCCCTCTTGGCAACAATCTGGTTCAATCGCCACCCTCTCTTCCTCACGCCGCGATTCTTGCAGCAGCTCGAGCAGGATTACGACAGCATCAGCCGCCTTATCTTCTCGGGGGATGCCCCCCACAGCATCGCCGATTTCCATATCAAACTCGGGCAAGCGAGGATCCGTACCGTGCTCGGCCGGGTGGATGACACCACGGCTTCGCTCAATGCCATGGCCAATGACCTGCGCGGCTCCGCCTCGCTGGCCAGCCAGGATATCTCTTCGCAAGACACGCAGATCCAGCAGATTGCCACCGCCGTCACCCAGATGGCCTCGGCCGCCGAGGAGATCAACCGCAATATTCAAGACAGCAACAGCCAGATCGAAGAGGCCCGCCGCCACTGCATCACCACCAGCACCCAGCTTTCGGAAGCGGGAGAAGAGATGTCGGCGCTGGCCACCCAGGCGGAGCAAGCCTTCCAGTCAGCCGTTGAGCTGGCGAGCGAATCCGAGCGGATCGGCACCATCATGAGCGAAATTCGCGGCATTGCGGATCAAACCAACCTGCTGGCGCTCAATGCCTCCATCGAAGCCGCACGGGCAGGCGATCAGGGGCGTGGCTTTGCAGTGGTGGCGGACGAGGTTCGCAGCCTGTCGACCAGAACCCACAAGGCGACAGAGCAGATCCAGAACAGCATTGGCCATATCCAGCAAACCCTGGGGGGATGGAAAGAGATGATGCATCTCAATGTGACCAGAACCAACGCCTGCCTCGCCACCACCCGGGCAAGCACCGGCAACCTGAATCAGGTTGTGGTCGAGATAGACAAGGTCTCTGACTTTTCCAACCAGATCACCGCCGCGGCCACCGAGCAACAAGCGGTCATCGAGGAGATCAGTCGCAATATCAACCAGATATCCTCGCTCTCTCACGATAACAGTCTAAAAATCGACCAAGTGAGTGAAACCAGTGCCAACTTGCAGAGCAAAGCGAGCCAGCTCAAGGACTTAAGCCGGACGTTCGGATAGCAGCATGCAGATCAAGTCCATGTAAACGAAGGGCCATCCGTCTGGGTGGCCCTGTTGTTTATACGGCTTAACTGTTGCACCTAAACGCCACTTACTTGGCGTAATCCTGGGTCGGAATGCAGGAGCAGAACAGGTTGCGATCGCCGTAGACGTCGTCGATGCGGTTGACCGAGGGCCACAGTTTGCTGGCACGCACGGCGTCGGACGGGAAGACCGCTTCGGCGCGGCTGTAACCACGGGACCACTCTGCATCCATCACGTCATCCTGGGTGTGCGGCGCATGGACCAGCGGGTTGTCGGCGAGGCTCCACTGCCCCTCCTGCACCTTGGCAATCTCGGCGCGGATGGAAGTCATCGCCTCGACGAAGCGATCCAGCTCGCGCTTGGATTCAGACTCGGTCGGCTCGACCATCAGGGTGCCCGCTACCGGGAAGCTCATGGTAGGCGCGTGGAAGCCGTAGTCCATCAGCCGCTTGGCCACGTCCATCTCGCTGATGCCAGAAGCCTCCTTGAGCGGACGGATATCCAGAATGCACTCGTGGGCCACCCGACCGTTGCGGCCAGAGTAGAGCACCGGGAAGGACTCACCCAGCTTCTTGGCCAGATAGTTGGCGTTGAGGATGGCCACCTGAGTGGATTTCTTCAGTCCTTCGTCACCCAGCATGGCGATATACATCCAGCTGATGGGCAGGATGCTGGCCGAGCCGAACGGTGCCGCCGACACGGCGCCGTTGTCACGGCTCTCCTTGTCGGTCTTGACCACGGCATGACCAGCCACGAACGGTGCCAGATGCTTCTTCACGCCGATGGGGCCCATGCCCGGGCCGCCACCGCCGTGAGGAATGGCGAAGGTCTTGTGCAGGTTGAGGTGAGAGACGTCCGCCCCGATAAAACCCGGCGCAGTCAACCCGACTTGCGCGTTCATGTTGGCGCCGTCCAGATAGACCTGACCACCGTGCTGGTGAACGATGTCGCACACCTCCTTGATGGTCTCCTCATACACCCCGTGGGTGGAGGGGTAAGTCACCATCAGACAGGAGAGTTGATCCCCCGCCTCGGCCGCCTTGGCGCGCAGATCGTCGAGATCCACGTTGCCGGACTTGTCACAGGCGGTGACGATCACCTTGAGCCCCGCCATCTGGGCTGAGGCCGGGTTGGTTCCATGGGCAGAAGCCGGAATGAGGCAGATGTCGCGATGCCCCTCGCCGCGGGATTCGTGGTATTTCTTGATGGCCAAGAGACCAGCGTACTCGCCCTGAGCACCTGAGTTGGGCTGCATGCAGACCGCATCGTAACCGGTCACCTTCACCAGCCAGTTTTCGAGGTCGGCCAGCAGCAGTTGGTAGCCCTTGGCCTGTGCCAGCGGGGCGAACGGGTGCAACTTGCCGAACTCGGGCCAGGTCACCGGGATCATCTCGGCGGTGGCGTTGAGCTTCATGGTGCAAGAACCCAGGGAAATCATGGCGTAGTTAAGCGCCAGATCTTTTGCTTCGAGACGGTGGATATAACGCAGCATCTCGGTTTCGGAGTGGTACTTGTTGAACACCTCGTGGGTCAGCACGGCATCGGTGCGCAGCAGATCCTGCGGGATAGCGTGATGGGCCTGGGCCGCCTTGTCGAGAGCCTCGATATCGAGCCCATGACCTTGACCAAGGAAGAGATCGAACAACTCGGCCACATCGCCGCGAGTGGTGGTTTCAGAGAGGGACACCCCTACCGAGCCATCCAGATCTGCGCGCAGGTTGATGCCGAGCCCCTCGGCCTTGGCAATCAGCGCCGCCTTGTCGGTAGTCTGCACGGTCAGGGTATCGAACCAGCTGGCATGCTTGAGGGCCACCCCCTTGGCCTTGAGGCCAAGCGCCAGAATGGTAGTGAGACGGTGCACGCGGGAGGCGATGGTTTTCAGTCCCACCGGGCCGTGGTAGACGGCGTAGAAGCTCGCCATGTTGGCCAGCAGCACCTGAGCGGTACAGATGTTGGAGTTGGCCTTCTCGCGGCGGATATGCTGCTCGCGGGTCTGCATCGCCATACGCAGAGCACTCTTGCCGCGGGCATCCTTGGAGACGCCGATGATACGGCCCGGCATGGAGCGCTTGTAGGCATCGCGGGTAGCGAAGAAGGCGGCATGTGGGCCACCGTAACCCATTGGCACGCCAAAGCGCTGGGCGGAGCCCAACACCACGTCGGCACCCAGCTCGCCCGGGGATTTGAGCAGCAGCAGGGAGAGCAGATCGGCGCTGACGCAGGCCAGCCCTTTCTGGGCCTGTACCGCGGCAATCAGGGCGCGCAGATCTTTCACCTCACCTGTGGTGGTGGGGTACTGGAACAGGGCACCGAACACCTCTTCGCTCACTGCATCGCTCGCGGCGCCAACCGCCACGTCGAAACCAAAGTGAACCGCGCGCTCCTTGACCACGTCGATCACCTGCGGGTGCACGTCATCGGCCACGAAGAAGAGGTTGGACTTGGACTTGGCCATCCGTTTGGCCAGCGCCATCGCCTCGGCGGCGGCGGTCGCTTCATCCAGCAGGGAGGCGCTTGCCAGATCCATGCCGGTGAGATCCAGCGTCAGCTGCTGGAAGTTGAGCAGGGCTTCGAGACGGCCCTGCGCCAGCTCGGGCTGATAGGGGGTGTAGGCGGTATACCAACCCGGATTTTCCAGCACGTTGCGCAAAATGACATGGGGCACATGGGTATCGTGATAACCCATGCCGATATAGCTCTTGGCAATCTTGTTCTGGGCGGCATAACCCTTGAGCTTGGCCAGCGCCTCCACCTCGGTCATGCCGGCACCGATGCCGAGCGGGCCCGGCAGGCGAATGGTGGCAGGCACGGTCTGGGCAATCAGATCGTCCAGGCTTTCGGCTCCGACGGTTGCCAGCAGCTGGCGCAGCTCTTCCTCGCCCGGGCCGATATGGCGGCGGACAAAATCGGTTTTTTGCTCGAGTTCAAACAGTGACTGGGTCATTTCCCTATTTCCTGATAAATAAGTCCTGGCATGACATCCTGATAACCAAGACCTGATGTTCCTGATCGTCGGCAGATACCGACTCCACTCATGTTCTGGGTCCCGCAGACAGGATGCGGCACCGGATGCTGCGGCAGCATCAAGAGGGGATCGCCTTGTTGCGAACCGGCCCGTTTGCCCTGGCAAAAGCAGGCAAGCAAACGGCAGGCGCGGGCGACTTCACCCTTCCACCGGCCGGTGCTTGCCCGGCTGGCGGTCATACAAAGGGGCCCTGCTGTGTTGGCAGGGCCCGGGGGCATTACTCTTCGTCCACCACGTTCTGGTAGCCTTCGGCATCCAGCAGGTTGGCCAGCTCGCTCTCGTCATCGAGCTTGATGCGGAACAGCCAGCCAGCGCTGTAGGGGTCGGAGTTGACCAGCTCGGGGCTCCCTTCCAGCTCTTCGTTGACGGCAATGATCTCGCCGCTCACCGGGCTGTAGATGTCGGAGGCCGCCTTGACCGACTCGGCCACGGCGCAATCGTCACCGGCACTGACCTGCTTGCCCACTTCCGGCAGCTCGACAAACACCATGTCACCCAGCAGCTCCTGGGCGTGCTCGGTGATACCGACCACGGCCTCGCCGTTGGCTTCAACACGGATCCACTCGTGGGAAGTGGCATATTTCAGTTCGCTCGGGATATGGCTCATTTGTGCTTCCTTTGATCTTTGAGTCGCGTTTAAAAACGAATATGAAAAGGGATGGGGGGAGGCACAGCCCTCCCCCAAGACGATGTTAAACCAGCTTCTGGCCGTTACGGACGAAAGCGGGCTTGGTGACCTTCACGGTGACCAGCTTCTTGCGGATCTCCACCTCGGCCAGCTCACCGATATCGCGGGGCACCCGCGCCAGGGCAATACTGTAGCCCAGGGTGGGGGAGAAAGAGCCGGAGGTGATCACACCTTCCCGCTTCTCACCGTTTGCCGCGGTGAAGGTAACGGGCATACCGGCACGCAGCACCCCTTTCTCTTCCATCACCAGCCCCACCAGCTTGGGCTGGTTGCCCGCCGCTTTCTGCGCTTCCAGCACGTCACGGCCGATGAAATTGCGATCGCTCGGCTCCCAGGCGATGGTCCAGGCCATGTTGGCGGCGAGTGGAGAGATTGACTCGTCCATATCCTGACCGTAGAGGTTCATCCCCGCCTCCAGGCGCAGGGTATCGCGGGCACCGAGGCCGCACGGAGCCACACCGTTATCCAGCAGCGCTTGCCACAGCTCGCAGGCTTTCTCTTGCGGCACCACGATTTCATAACCATCCTCGCCGGTGTAGCCGGTGGTGGCGATAAAGAGATCGCCAGCCTGCACGCCGAAGAAGGGTTTCATCCCCACCACAGCAGTGCGCTGGGCGGCGCTCAGCACGGCAGCAGCCTTGACCTTGGCGTTGGGGCCCTGCACCGCAATCATCGCAAGCTCGGGACGCTCGGTCACTGTGATGTCGAAATCGATGGCGTGATGGCGGATCCAGGCCAGATCCTTCTCACGGGTAGCGGAGTTGACCACCAGTCGGTAAAACGTATCGCCAAGATAATAGGTGATGAGGTCATCGATCACACCGCCTTCCGGATTGAGCATGCCGCTGTAAAGGGCCTTGCCTGGGGCCGTGAGTTTGGCCACGTCGTTGGCCAGCAGGTGTTGCAGAAAGGCTTTAACCCGTTCGCCGGTCAAATCGACGATGGTCATGTGGGAGA